>JANLQW010000278.1:0-6485 GCA_031368085.1 Novosphingobium sp.
CGCCGAACACACCGATTTCGTCACTGAACAGTCGATCGAGACCGATGAAGGCCGGCTGCGGCCCGACGCGATCGTCCGGGTGCCGGGCAACAAGCTGCTGGTGATCGACGCCAAGGTGTCGCTCAACGCCTATCAGGACGCCTACGACGCGGACACGGAGGAAGGCCGCAAGGTGCACCTCAAAAAGCACGTCGATTCGATGCGCAATCACATCATCACGCTGGGGGCCAAAAGTTATCAGAGCCAGTTCGAGGACGCGCCCGACTATGTGCTGATGTTCGTTCCGGGCGAACATTTCGTCTCAGCCGCGCTGGAGGAAGAACCGGACCTGTGGCAATTCGCCTTCGATCGCCGCGTACTGTTGGCGACCCCGACCAATCTCGTCGCCATCGCCCGCACCATCGCCCAGGTCTGGCGGCAGGACGGCCTCGCCAAGGAGGCGCGCGAGATCGGCCGGATGGGCGGCGAGCTTTACGACCGGCTGGCGGTCGCCGCCGAGCATATGAAGCGGGTCGGCTCCGGGCTCAGCAGCGCGGTCGATAATTACAACAAATTCGTCGGCAGCTTCGAGCGCAACGTGCTGTCGGCGGGCCGGCGGCTCAAGGACAAGCATATCGAGATCGGCAAGCGCGAGATCGACCAGGTGCCGCTGGTAGAAAGCGCCCCGCGCTATGGCAATGGGGCTGGCTTGCTTGAGGGTGAAGCGCCTTTACGGCTCGTCAATGCCGACGGTGCTGAGGAGGCGGCAGCGGCGGTGTGATCTCCACCAGATCCTAGCCCCGCCCCAGCCTCGCCCGCACCTCATAGGCCAGCACCGCAGCCGCCACCGCCGCGTTGAGGCTGTCGGCCCGGCCCAGCATCGGGATGGTGACTCGCAGGTCGCAGGCGTCCTCATAGTCCTGCGGCAGCCCGCGCGATTCATTGCCCACCATGATGAAGCAGGGCGCGGCATAGGGGGCATCGCGGTAGGGCCGCGCATCGCGCAGGGATGCGCCGACAAGCTGGCCCCCATGCTCCTTGCCGCCCTGCCGTAACCATCCGATACACTCCCCCCAGCTCGCCTGCGCCAGCCGCTGGGTGAAGATCGCGCCCATGCTGGCGCGCACCGCTTCGACCGAAAACGGGTCGGCGCAATCGTCGAGCAGGATCAAGCCGCCGGCGCCGACCGCATCGCCGGTGCGCAGCAGAGTGCCGAGATTGCCGGGATCGCGCATCGCCTGCGCCACCAGCCAGATCGGCGCGGCGCGGCGATCGATCATGGCCAGGCTGGTGTCGAATTCAGCGAACACGCCGCAGACCGATTGCGGATTGTCCTTGCCGGTAACCTTGGCAAGGATAGCCTCGTCCATTTCGAGAATTTCGCCGCCCGCCGCCTCGACATCGGCGGCCAGTGCTTCGAGCAGCGGATGGGCTTGGCGGGCCGGCGCCATCACCAGCATCTCCGGCAGCCGCCCCGCCTCGCGCGCGTCGGTCAGCAGCCGCAGGCCCTCGGCGAGGAAGCGTCGTTCCAATTTGCGGTGCTTCTTCTCCCGCAGCGAGCGGAGGAATTTAACCGTGGGATTGGAAAAGCCGGTGATCGTGCGGCGCATCGAACCGCCTCAATCCTCGCCGAAGCGGTCCCTGACCAGTCCGACCAGCGTGCTAAGCGCCACAGCGGCATCCTCACCGGTCACGCAAATCTCGATTGTATCGCCCCGCGCTGCGCCCAGCATCATCAGCCCGAGGATCGAGCCACCCTCGGCCTCGGCGCCGTCCTTGCTGACTTTCACCACCAGCGTGTCCGGGAATGCTGCCACAGTATTGACGAATTTGGCGCTTGCCCGCGCGTGCAGCCCGCGTTTGTTGGCGATTTCAACGGTCTCGCGGGCGCTGCTGCTCATACATGCTGACCCAGATATTCCGAGGCGATGGTGATGTAATTGCGACCGGCGTCGCGCGCGGCGCAGGCGGCGTCGCGCACCGTCATACAATTGCGCGCCTTGGCCAGCCGGATCAGCATCGGCAGGTTGATCCCGGCAATCACTTCAACCCTGCCGGCCTTCATCAGCGAGATTGCGAGATTGGAGGGCGTGCCACCAAACAGATCGGTGAGGATGATCGCACCTTCGCCGCTGTCGACGGCGGTGATGGCCGCGGCAATTTCGCGGCGGCGTTTTTCCATGTCATCGTGGGGCCCGATGCACACGGTCGCGATGGCCTCTTGCCCGCCGACGACGTGCTGCATCGCATGCACAAATTCCACGGCGAGATCACCGTGGGTTACCAGGATCAAACCGATCATACGGACGAGGCGCTCCGAAGTCCCTGCGGTCGCACCTGGATTGTTGGCAGCGTCTTCATACCGGCTGCGCCTCCTCGAGGAGGTCAGCCGCACGCGAGCCCAGGTTGCGGTGCAGCAATGTGGGGGAAAATCCGGCCGGGCGCAAGGCACTGGCCAATTCTTCGGCGAAGAACACCGAGCGATGACGCCCGCCGGTACAACCAAGTGCAATGTTTACATAGGCTTTGCCTTGGGCCTGATAGCGCGGCAGCAGGAACAACAGGAGGTCGCGAATTCGGCTGAATGCCTCGGAAAAGGTTGGATCCCTGCGAATGAAGGCGGCAACTGCGGGGTCCTTGCCGGTTTGCGGCTTGAGGTCCGGGTGCCAGTGCGGGTTGTCGAGGAAGCGCATGTCAAATACCAGATCGGCGACTGGGGGCATGCCGCGGGCAAAGCCAAAGCTGGTCAGGGTGACAGTCATTGCCAGGCCGGACGCGGGGACAAATTTCTCGCGCATCACCTGGCTGAGATCGTTGGCCGAATAAGCCGAGGTATCAATCACCATGTCGGCCCAGCGCCGCAGCGGTTCGAGCATCTCGCGCTCGGCCCGAATTCCAGCGGCGACCGGCATATCCTGGGCGAGGGGATGGCGGCGGCGCGTCTCGTTGTAGCGGCGTTCCAGTTCGACGCCCGAGCAATCGAGGAACAGCGTCGTCAGGTCGATGTCACTGCGCTTGGTCAGCTTCTTTACCCGTTCGATCATGTCATGCGGGTTGAAGCCGCGAGTGCGAGCATCGAAACCGATTGCCAGCGGCGCCGGCTCGGGGGTCTGCGGCACCGCACTGTCGAGCAGCCGGCCAAGCAACCGCACCGGGAAATTGTCGATCGCTTCCCAGCCCAGGTCTTCGAGCACTTTGAGCGCAGTCGTTTTGCCCGCACCAAGCAGGCCGGTTACCAACAGCACGCGCTGCCCCGGGTTGCACGCACCCGTCTCTTCCAATGCGGTAGACATGGATCGCGGCTTTTGCGCCCGCTGGCGGGCAAAGGAAAGGGAAACGTGGTTCATTGTCCCAAACTGCTACTGTGCTGCTCCAGCTTAACCCAGTCCGAACCGTTCCAACGCCTGCTCGGCCCGAAGGTGGATTACCGGACTGCTCGGCCAGAGCAGCAACATCGGCACGGCAATGCCGGCGAGCGTGATCTGGTCGGAGGTCTCGGTGAAGCGCTGGGCGCTCTCGTCGAGCCGAATCACGAGCGCGACCGGTGCCTCGTCGCAAACCGGGAAAGTCACCAGGCCGATATTGCGTACCTCCAGCAGTCCGCGTGTGTTCGGATGGGGATGCGCCAGCAGACGGGATTTGCGCGCTTCCAGCAGCAGACCATCGTCACCGATCAACACGCCGCCGCGGTCGATCAGGGCCAGCAGCAGACTGGACTTGCCCGAACCGGGAGAGCCTTCGATCAGGAGCGCCCGCCCGCCAATGGCAGCGCAGCTGGCCTGGTGGGGTATCATCAGTCGCCGCTCCATACTGGCAGGTCGAGCACCACCCGGGCACCCGATCGGCCGTCGCCGCGTTCGCTAACCGTGAGCGTGCCGTCGTGCGCCTGTACGATGGTGCGGGCGATCGCCAGGCCGAGGCCGCTGTGATTGCCGAAATCTTCGCTCGCGGGACGCAGCGAATGGAAACGCTCGAATACTTTTTCGCGCTCCTCGGCCGGTATCCCCGGGCCTTCGTCGGTGATGCCGATGCCGATATGTTGGTTGTCGCGCGAAAGTTCCACGGCGATCACGCCGCCTGCCGGCGAAAATGACACGGCATTGTCCAGCAGGTTCTCCAGCACCCGCTCTAACCTGGGCGCATCGCCGGGCACCAGCCAGGGACCGTGGGTGATGCGCGTCACCTCCAACGCGCAGGCCCTGTCGACGCCCCGCTGACGGCGGGCATCGACCAAGGCTTCGACCAGCGCGACGATATCGACCGGCTCGAATGTTGTCCGGCTGAGCTCGGCATCGATGCGGCTGGCGTCGGCGGTCTCGGTCACCAGCCGGTCGATTCGCTGCACATCATGGGCGGCGATCGCGGCGAGCTGGCGGCGCAGGCCAGGCTCTTCGACCCGTTCGAGCGATTCCAGCGCACTGCGCAGCGAGGCGAGTGGATTCTTGACCTCATGCGCAACATCGGCGGCGAAACTTTCCACGGCGTCGATCCGTTGGCGCAGCGCCGCCGTCATGTCGGAAATGGCGCGGGCGAGCAGGCCGATCTCATCGCGCCGGTCGGGCAGGCGGGGAACAATCACCTCGCGCTCGCGGCCTAACCGCACTCGCACCGCGGCGCGCACCAGCATGCGCAGCGGCTGGACGATCGTGCGCGCCAGAAACAGCGATAGCAGGATGGAAATGCTGAGCGCGGCGCCGACGATGATCGCCAGCGTCTGGCGGGCGTTGCGGACATTCTGCGTGATATCGGGGGCATTTCGGGTGGTCAGCAGCACCTGGCCGAAGGTATTGACCGGGGCTGCGGCGGTGATCACCGGCGTCCGGTCGGGCGCCAGGCGCTGGCGGATCGCCGTGGTCATGGCTTCCCGGGCTTCCTGGACTTCCGGCCAGGAGATGGCGGTGTTGCCGGTCGATTCCTGGTAGTCCGGCACGGGCGGCGTGCCGAGAATGAAGTCCATGCCGCGGTCAAGCATGCGCGCAGTGTTCTGATACCAGGGCTCGGTCGCCGGATCCACAAAGGTGAACGAAGGCTCGGCCAGCTGGAAACTGTCGGCGATCAGATCGCCGTCCTTGGCATACAGCCGCAGCCGCAGCTTCTGGTTTGAGCCGATCCGCATCATCAAAGCGCGGCGCTGCGAGCGGTTGGTCAGGGCAAGGGCGTCGGCGGCGACTTCGGCTTGCGCGCGGGCGAGCAGATACCGCTCGGCGAGCAGGCGGTTGCGATAGCTGTCCAGATAGAACAGGCTGCCGGCGAGCAGGCCGAGCGCAATCACATTCACCGCGAGGATCCGGGAGGTGAGTGAAACGCCCAGGCTCCAACGCAGGCGGGCCAGCCGGCCAGGGCGCGACCGGTTAGCCATCGGTGAATGAATAGCCGGCGCCATAAAGCGTATCGATCGCCGCGAAGCCGGGATCGGCCGCGCGGAATTTGCGCCGCAACCGTTTGATATGGCTATCGATCGTGCGGTCATCGACGAAGATATCGTCGCTATAGGCGGCATCCATCAGCTGGTTTCGGCTTTTGACCACGCCGGGCCGGCTGGCGAGCGCTTCAAGGATGAGAAACTCGGTGACGGTCAGGGAAACCGGCTTGCCGTCCCAGGCGACAAAGTGCCGGGCCGGGTCCATTGTCAGCCTGCCGCGCCTCAGCGGTTCCGGCATTTCCTCGGTTTGGCCGGTCTCGTTTCGGGCGCGCGCTAGCTCGCTACGCCGCAGAATTGCGCGGATGCGGGCCACCAGCAGCCGCTGGCTGAACGGCTTGACGACATAATCGTCCGCCCCCAGCGCAAGGCCCAGCGCTTCGTCCGGTTCCTCATCCTTCGATGTCAGGAAGATCACCGGCAGCGCGCTTTTCTCGCGCAGCCGCTGCAGCAGTTCGAGCCCATCCATGCGGGGCATCTTGATATCGAATATGGCGAGGTCCGGAGGATTTTCCAGCAGCGCCTTGAGTGCGGTCTGGCCATCGGCATAGACCCTGGTGGCAAATCCTTCGGCCTGCAGAGCGATGGAAACGGTAGTCAAGATGTTGCGATCGTCGTCCACCAGCGCGATACATTGCTGCGTGATGCCGGGATCGGCTCCCGGCTGGTCGGACGCAGGGTCGATGGCAGGCGGCTCGGCCATTGGTCTCCTGGCGCGTGGTTGATCTGGATCGGCGGGCACCCAGGTTAGCCGTTCAGGCGGGCGCTGACAACGCTAGGACGCTTGAATGAAGGCGACGCCGGATAATCGTGGTTATCGCCTGAGAGGGGCGATTTGACGGGAATCGGCTGCTCGGTTATGCGCAAATCACGATCGAATTTCCCGCAGGCGCAGCCGGCCATGCTGCGCCATCGCCGGGCGTTGCATTTCAGGAGACCGCTTTGACCGCTGCCACGCTTAGCCGTTCGCTCGATTCCCAAGGCATCGCCACCGGGGCGACGATCTTCGCCAATCTCGGCACGGCGCCGCTGTTTTAACTTGCGGTGCGCTATGGCGAAGGCATGCTGGCCGCCGATGGACCGCTGG
>JANLQW010000284.1:0-16151 GCA_031368085.1 Novosphingobium sp.
CCGATCTGCATCGGCGCGAGCTGGAACACGATCGAGAAGCGGGCGGGCGAATATTACGCTAACTTCCTGGTGATGGAGACGCTGATGATCGGCGTTTTCTCGGCGCAGGACCTGTTCCTGTTCTACATCTTCTTCGAAGCCGGCCTCATCCCGAAGTACCTGATAATCGGCATCTGGGGCGGGGCGGAGCGGATTTACGCGAGCTACAAATTCTTCCTCTACACGCTGCTCGGCTCGGTGCTGATGCTGATCGCCATGCTGTGGATGGTCAATGAGGCGGGCTCGACCGACATCCCGGTGCTGATGGCCTATGACTTTGACCCGCAGGCGCAAACCTGGCTGTGGCTGGCGTTCTTCGCCAGCTTCGCGGTCAAGATGCCGATGTGGCCGGTGCACACCTGGCTGCCCGACGCGCATGTCCAGGCGCCGACTGCCGGCTCGGTGATCCTGGCGGGCGTGCTGCTCAAGATGGGCGGCTACGGCTTCATCCGCTTTTCGCTGCCGATGTTTCCCGATGCCTCGGCCCAGCTCGCCTGGGTGATCTTCGCGCTGTCGATGGTGGCGGTGGTCTACACCAGCCTCGTCGCGCTGGTGCAGCACGACATGAAGAAGCTGATCGCCTATTCCTCGGTCGCGCACATGGCGATCGTCACGGCCGGCCTGTTCGCCTTCAACCCGCAGGGCATCGAGGGCGCGATGATTGTCATGCTGAGCCACGGGCTGGTCTCGGGCGCGCTGTTCCTTTCTGTGGGCGTGATTTACGACCGGCTGCATACCCGCGAGATCGACCGCTATGGCGGCCTCTCGATCAACATGCCGGCCTATGCGCTGTTCTTCATGCTGTTCACCATGGCCTCGGTTGGCTTGCCCGGCACGAGTGGTTTTGTCGGTGAATTCCTCGCGCTGGTGGGGATCTATCAGGTGTCCAGTTGGGTGACGTTAATCTGCGCCACAGGCATCATCCTGGGCGCGGCCTATATGCTTTACCTCTATCGCCGGGTGGCGTTCGGCGTCCAGAAAAACGCCGATGCCGCCGCCATGCCCGACCTTGACGCCCGGGAATGGGCGATGATGGTGCCGATCGCCGCTGCGGTGCTGTGGATGGGGGTCTATCCCGAAAGCTTCCTCGCGCCGATGCGGGCCGACATTGCGGCACTTGACGCGCGGTTGGCCCGCGCCAAGTTGCCGGGTGATGCGATGATCAAATTCGGCACGCCGAAACCGCCGGAACACGCCGCAGCGGCACCAGCGGGGGCGCATTGATGGACTGGTCCGCTTCGCTCCGCCTGGTTGCGCCCGAAGAACTGCTCAGTATCGCCGGGCTGGTGCTGCTGCTGGTAGCCGCCTGGTCAGGCGACAAGGCGAGCCGCACGATCAGCTGGCTGTCGGTCGCCACCCTGGCCGGTGCCGCTATCCTGGTCGCCCCCGCGCTGTGCAGCGGCGCGATGGGCGCGGATACAGAAGCCTTTTACGGCCAGTATCGGGGCGACGCTTTTGCTTCCTTCGCCAAGCTGCTGATCTATGCGGCGGCGGGCGCGGCCCTGATCGTTGCCCCGGCGTTCTTCGAGCGCGCACGGGCGATGCGCGCGGAATATCCGGTGCTGATCCTGTTCGCCGCGCTCGGCATGGGGCTGATGGTCTCCGCCGGCGACTTCCTGACGCTCTACATCGGCCTCGAACTTAACTCGCTCGCTGCCTATGTGCTTGCCTCGTTCCTGCGCACCGACGACCGCTCGGCTGAGGCAGGGCTCAAATATTTCGTGCTCGGCGCGCTTGCCAGCGGCATTCTGTTGTTTGGCATCAGCCTGATCTACGGCTTCACCGGCGGCACCAGCTTTGCCGGGGTGCGCGCCGCGCTCGACACCGGGCTGACCGGGACCGGCCTCGCCACCGGCGCGCTGTTCGGCATTACCTTCGTCCTCGCCGGTCTCGCCTTCAAGATCAGCGCCGTGCCGTTCCACATGTGGACTCCCGACGTCTATGAGGGCGCGCCGACACCGGTCACCACCTTTTTCGCCACCGCGCCCAAGGTCGCCGCATTGGCGCTGACCATGCGGGTCGCGCTCGACGCTTTCGGCACGCAGGCGTCGGCCTGGCAGCAGATCGTCATCTTCGCGGCGCTGGCCTCGATCGTGGTCGGCGCGCTGGGGGCGATCGGGCAGCAGAACATCAAGCGGCTGCTGGCTTATTCGTCGATCAACAATGTCGGCTTCATGCTGATCGGCCTCGCCGCCGCGACGCCGCAGGGCGCCTCGGCGATGCTGGTGTATCTGGCGATCTATGTCGCCATGTCGGTTGGCGGCTTCGTCGCGGTGCTGATGCTGCGCGATGCGGAGGGCAATCCGGTGGAAGCTATCGCCGACCTCGCCGGCCTGTCGCGACACCGCAAGGTGCTGGCCGCCTGCCTCGCCATGGTGATGTTCAGCCTCGCCGGTATTCCGCCGCTGTTCGGCTTCTGGGGCAAGTTCGTGGTGTTCCAGGCGGCGGTGCAGGCCGATCTCGTGCCGCTGGCCGCAATCGGCATCGCCGCCTCGGTGATCGGCGCGTTCTACTACATCAAGATCGTCAAGATCATGTATTTTGACGAGCCGGCCAACATCGTGACCGGCCGCAGCGATTGGATGCACCAGGGGCTGCTGGCGCTCTCGGCGGTGATCATCTCGCCGCTCGGTTATCTGCTGACGGTGTGGCTGGGCGGCTATGCCAATGCGGCGGCGGCGGCGCTGTTCCACGTGGCTTGAATTGTCGATACAACCTTACCACTCCTGAATCGGACATTGGGGGAATTTAGCTATAACTTCTCAAGGGCAGCGCTTGATCAACTTCATCCCCGATACCGGTTCCACCAATGCTGATCTTGCCGCACGTCTCCGCGCGGGCCAACTGGTGCCCGAGGGTCACTGGCTCGTCGCCGACCGCCAGAGCGCGGGGCGGGGGCGGCAGGGGCGCGAATGGTGCGACGGCGCGGGCAATTTCATGGGTTCGACAGTGGTGCATCAGCGCTTTGGCGACCCTCCGCCGAGCACTCTTGCCTTACTCGCCGGCCTGGCCGTTCATCAGACGGTATTTCGCCACCTGCCGTCCTCCCATCGCGCCATCCTCAAATGGCCGAACGACGTCATGGTCAACTCGGCAAAGCTCGCCGGTATCCTGCTGGAGCGGGAAGGGGAGGCGGTGATCATTGGCATCGGGGTGAACCTCGTCTCGGCCCCGCAATTGCCGGACCGGGCAACTTGGGCGCTGGCGGACTTCGCGTCTGCACCCACCCGCGACACATTCGCCGCCGAGCTCGCTGGTATCTTCGCTATCGAGCTGGAACGCTGGCGCAGCTACGGCCTTGATCCCATTCTTAATCGCTGGCTTGCCGCCGCACATCCGGTCGGCACTGCACTCACCACCGGCGAACCGGGCGAAACGCAGCTTGCCGGGAAATTTTCCGGGCTTACTGCGGACGGAGCCTTGCAACTGCGCTTGGCGGACGGCAGCACCCGTGCCATCCACGCGGGCGAGGTTCGCCTCGCCGTGCTCGACTGAACCGGAACCAGACCCATGCTGCTCGCCATCGATGCCGGCAACACCAATGTCGTCTTCGCACTCTACGAAAGACGCCAGATCAAAGCGCGCTGGCGCATCGCCACCGACGCCCGGCGGACAGGCGATGAATACGCCGTCTGGCTGACCCAGCTGTTGGCAATTCACGGGGTCGACCGCAAAGATGTGGGGCAAATCATCGTCTCGACAGTAGTGCCCCGCGCCCTCCACAATATTGAAGTGCTGGCGCGCAATTATTTCGGCGTCGAACCGCTGATCGCCGGCGAACCGCCAGTCGATTACGCCATCGACATCGATGTGGACGACCCGCGCTCGCTCGGCGCCGACCGTGCGGTAAACGCCATCGCAGCCCATGCCAGATATCCCGGCGATCTGATCGTCGTCGATTTTGGCACGGCGACCACGCTGGATGTGATCGACTTCAACGGCGCCTATAAGGGCGGCATCATCGCTCCGGGCCTTAACCTGTCGCTTGATGCCCTGGTCGGCAACACCGCCAAGCTGCCGCGCATCGCCATCGAAGTGCCCAAGTCAGACAGCGTCATAGGCCGCAACACCGAGGACCAGATGCTGATCGGCGTGTTCTGGGGCTATGTCGCGATGATGGAGGGGCTGATCGCCCGCATACGCGCCGAGATCGGCCGCCCGGCCAAGGTCATCGCCACCGGCGGGCTTGCCGTGCTGTTCGACGAGGCGACCGATATTTTCGATGCCGTCGATTCCGACCTAACTCTCGACGGTCTCGCCATCCTTGCCGAAAGGGCAGCTGGCAAGTGAATCCTGGAATTTCCCCAAAACCGAAAATGCTGAGCTTGTCGAAGCACTGTTCTTTTCTTCGGAGCTTGGCGTCCAGCCTCAAGAACAAGAACAGCCCTTCGACAGGCTCAGGGTGGTCGGGTTTGGTTATGTGTAGGACTGGCCTCGAATGAAACCTGGAAAAGAGCTGGTTTTCTGCGCGCTCGGCGGCTCGGGCGAAATCGGGATGAATGTCAACCTTTATGGCTGCGACGGCAAATGGCTGATGGTCGATCTCGGTATGACGTTCAGCGGCAGCGGCGACTATCCCGGCGTCGATCTGGTGTTCGCCGATCTCGACTTCATCGAGGAGCGGCGTGACGATCTGCTCGGGGTGGTGCTGACCCATGCCCATGAGGATCACATTGGCGCGGTGCCGTACTTCGCTGCGGACCTTGGCGTGCCGCTTTACGCCACGCCGTTCACCGCCCGGCTGGTGCGGGCGAAACTGGAGGAAGCGGGAATAGCCCGCGAGATCGATCTGCGGGTGGTCGAGCATCTCGACCGGTTTGAGCTTGGCGCCTTCGGCATCCGCTACGTCCCGCTCGCCCATTCGATCGCTGAGGGCAACGCCCTGCTGATCGACACCCCCTATGGCAACATTTTCCACACCGGTGACTGGAAACTCGACGACGAGCCGCTGATCGGCACCCCGACGACGGGTGAGGAGCTGACCGTAATTGGCGATCAGGGCGTGCTTGCCCTGGTCTGCGATTCGACCAATGTGTTCAATCCGGAAGCCTCGGGCTCGGAAGGCGGCGTGCTGCGCGGATTGCTGGCCGAAGTCGGCAAGCACAAGGGCAAGCGGGTACTGGTCACCACCTTCGCCTCGAATGTCGCACGGTTGCAGACGCTGGGCGAGGTAGCGAAGGCCACAAAACGCAGGCTTTGCGTCGCCGGCCGCTCGTTAGACCGCATCATCGGCGCGGCAAAGGCGAGCGGCTATCTCAACGGGTTTCCGGAAATAATCGATTTCGACGCGGCGATGAAGCTGCCGCGCGGTGAGGTAATGATCGTCGCCACTGGCGGTCAGGGTGAGCCGCGGGCGGCGCTGGCGCGGATTGCCGATGGGGCCCATCAGATCAAGCTGGAGTCGGGCGATGTCGTGCTGTTCTCGAGCCGCGAGATTCCGGGCAACGAGATCGCCATCGGACGCATCCAGAACCTGCTGGCCGAGCGCGGCATCGTGCTGGTCAGTGGCCGTCAGAGCCCGATCCATGTCTCGGGACACCCCGGGAGGCCCGAGCTTCTCGCGCTCTATGGCTGGATCCGGCCCGAAGTGCTGGTACCGGTGCACGGCGAAATGCGGCACATGAGCGAGCAGGCCCGGCTCGGCAGATCCAGCGGCATCGGCCAGACAGTGGTCCAGAAGAACGGCGATCTGGTGCGGCTGGCGCCCGGCAAGCCCGGCAAATTCGGCGAAGTACGCGCCGGGCGGCTGCTGCTCGATGGCGACATCATCGCGCCGGCGGACGGCCAGGCGATGATCATGCGGCGGCGGCTGGCCCATAACGGTTTGCTGACGGTGGTGCTGGATGGCAAGGGCAAGGCAAAGGTCCAGGCTGTTGGATTGCCGCTGGACGAGGATTATGATGCCTTTGTCGCCGAGGCTGAAAAGGATGTTGCGGCGGCCCTGGGCAAGCTCAAGGGGTCGAAGCGCAATATCGCCGATGTGACCGAGGCAGCCCGGCTGGCCACTCGCCGCGCGGCGCAACGCTGGTCGGGCAAAAAGCCGCAGGTTCAAGTCATCATGATGGATAGCTGACCCGCGATGAAATTCACGTCCATTCTCGCCATCTACACGCTGTTCTGGGTGATGAGTGCTTTTCTCGTCATGCCCTTCGGCATGCGAACCCACGATGAGGTTGGCGCCCAGAAAACTGCCGGACAGGCCGACAGCGCCCCGGCAAATTTCCGGCCGCGGCGGATAGCTTTGCGCGCGACGATACTCTCGCTGCTGCTGTTTGGGCTGTTCTACGCCAATTACGCCAATCACTGGATTGGGGCGAAAGATGTCAACTTCTTCGGTAGCCCGCCCAATTACGACGGGACGCGGTAGGCAGCGGGTTACGTCAGCTGCGTAGCCGTTCAATCGCCTGCGCCAGCGCCACATAAAGCTTGCCCATGTTCGAGGACAGCAGTGTGACCCCCAGCGCGTGGCCGTCGCGCGTTGACAGGATCTGGCGCAGCATCGCTTCGAAATCATGGATGTAGCGATTGACGTGTTCACGAAAATCGCTGTCGTCATCGTATAATTTGATGATTTCACGCCCCTCGCCGGCTTCGAGCAGGTTCACGGCGCGGCGGGTGAAAATACCGCGATCGCCTTTAAGGTATGCAGCCCAGGCAGTGTCGGAAACATCGGTGTCGAGCGCCCGGGCGATGTCGATGCCGTTGGAATTGAGCGATTCGGTGATCAGCGCGACACGGCGGGAGAAGTCATTGTCAATTTGTTCTTCGGCGCGCTCGCGGGCGTAAGCGACGCGGCGCTCGAGGTTCCCAGTGAGATTATCGACTTTGGCAAGCTGATCGCGCAACTGGATGGTTGCTTCGCGGCTGACCTCCGCGGCCCGGGCCGCAGCCTGTTCGAGTTGGCCGGCCAGTTCTGCGCTGCGCTGCTGCATGACCTTGTCGATCGCTGCCCTGCTGTCATCACCGAGTCGCTCGGCAATCCGGGTGATCGTTGCCGCGCTGCGGCCTTCGATCCCGGCTACAACGTCCTGCGAAGCTTGGGCAAGCTGGTCGATTGCCGCCGACAGTTCCACCTGAGCGCGGGTGGCGAGGCCGGCGCTCTGCGTTTCAATTGCGCCGAGCGACTGCCGTAGCCGTTCCAGCACGATGCTGTGGGTGCCGGCTGCGGTGCCAAGTCGTTCATGCATCGCGTCGAGCTGGCTGGTCGCCGTAACAAGGCCTTGCTGCGAGGCCTCCAACTGGTGCTGCAGCGCCTCTCCCAAGCCGACCACGTCGGTCGCCGAATTGCGCAAGGATTCAATTCTCTGCTCGACCAGCGCCAGCCGCTTTTCGGCCTCGGTCAGGGCAGCGGGGATCTGCTCGCGGCTGTGCTGCGAACTTGCCTGGATCAACTCCAGCAGCCGCACGCTGGCATCGGTGAGGGCGGCGATTTCGCCGTCGGCGCCAGTCAGCAATGCCCGCCCGGCGGACAGCCGCTCGGTCAGGCCTTTCACGCTCTGGCCGAGGCTTTGTCCGGTATTGTGGGCAAGTTCGGCAATCGATTCGATGCGCTGTTCCAGCTCATTCATTTGCGCTGCCAGAGCTTCACCCTCGGCAGCCGCACTGCGGGCATGCTCCTGCTGGCGCTGCTGCCGGCTTGCAATTTCCTCGTCGATCAGACTGAGCCGGTTAGTAAGGCCTGTCAGCGCCGCAGCCTCGCCCTGATCGAGTGTCTCGGACACCGCGCTGCACTCCAGACGCAGGACATCGATGCGCGAGCGCAAAGCCGCAAGACTATCAGCTTCCTGCGCGTCGAGAGCGCCGCGCGTGCGTTCGATTTCGCCGGTCAACGCCTGCGCCCGGGCGCGGATGCCGGTCATGGCTTCGGTTTCATAGCTTTCGAACTGTTCGCGGAACCGGGTTCCCTGATCGGTCATGCTGGCGAAGCGGCGGGTAGCGACGCCTTCCAGCTGCTCGGATTCGGCGCGAAGCTCAGCCAATGTTGCCGCGACCAGTTGCCGCAGCGATTCGACCTGACTCTCGCTGGCCTGGCCGAATTCGTTGAGCCGCTTGAAGCCGCTGATCATTTCCTGCAGCTGGGCATGGGCAGTGCGGCCGGCATTGGCAATATTGTTGGTCACGTCGCGAGCGGAATTGGCGATAACCGGGAGCTGGCCGCGAAGCTTTTCCATATTTTCCAGCGCCGCTTCGCTAACCCCTCCGATGGCTTCAACCTGCCCGGAATTGGCCTGGATCAGCGACTGCAGGCGATCCGCGCTTTGCGACAAACGATCGCTCGCGACTCGGCCAAGCGCATCGAGATCTCGCGCCTGCGCGGCGATGAATTCGCGCGCCAGACTAAGTTCGCTGTTTACCGAGACGAGCCGCGTTTCAAGCTTGCAGGATTCGTCTGCGAGCAAGCGGGCAGCATCGCCGAACCGCGCCGCCTCGCGCCGGCTGTTGCGCATGATCAGTAGCCAGACCACGGCGATGAGAATCACCGGCATTGACCAGTCCGCAATCCAGCTGATCCCTTGATCCAGCGATGCGCCGGCCGCGAGTGCAGCGCGCTTCGACCAGACGAAGGCTGCCGTCCAGCTGACCGCCAGTAGCGGTGCAATCAGCACGGCGGCTTGTCCGAAGCGGTCCTGCGTAGGGGATTGGGCCGGCTCGTCCCAGGCCCATTCCTCGGCGAGCGGCTCCGACTCCACGATCAGCGCGGGCGAGCCCTCCGCCTCTTCAGTCAGCAAAAATTCGTCGCTGACAGCCTCAGGGCCGCCCGGTCCGATCGAAACTACGCGATGTGCCCCTGTCATTGCGCACATTTACCATAATTGCCGTGCGGATAAACCCCCGATTAACCTGAAGGCCGTAAAGACCTGCCATGGCCTATGAACCTGGAGCTCTGGATGCAACGCTCGCGGCCGCTGCCGGCGACGATCCTGTGCTGCTCAACGAACTGCGCCAGGCTTTCACCGATAGTCTGGCGCGGCAGATCGACTTGCTGAGCCGCGCGCGGTGCGACGGAAACTGGCAGGTGGCGGCGATGCGGCTCAAGGGGCTGGCCGCCAGTTTCCATGCCAGCACTTTGATCGATCTTGCCGAGGCAGCGCTTGAAACCGTACCCGGAGATCCCGCGATCGTGCGCCGGCTTGAGGCATTTCTCGGCGAATTCAGCGCGGCCTGACAAAGCCCCGCTAAGCGCGCGCTTGGCACAGGCCACCGCCTTCTTTATGACCCTCTTGCATCTGGCCTACATCCAGCCCGCGTCTGGCCGACGTCTGATGGGAGAGGAACGCTGCGGGTTGCCTTGCTGACGATGCTTGAACCTGCAGGGGGCAGCCCGGCTGTGCTGCGCGCTGAGCTCAGGGTGGGAGCGGGCACACTGGCTCGGCAACAGTTGGCACTGATGCTGGCCATGGAATGCGAGCGGATCATTTGTATCGCGCGCGAAATTTCCCCGCATCTGGTTCGTATGCAGCACGACGCGGAACGGGCGGGAGCGCGGTTTCATGTTGTCCCGGGCGCGCGGGCGCTGGCCGGTCTGGTGACGGCCAATGACGAAGTGCTGGCAATCGCGGATGGTTTGCTGGCCTTGCCCCAAGCCGCTCTGAAGTTGCTGGAAGGCAGTGCTGTCGTGCTGGTGCAGCCAGTGGAGCAGGGCGTCGCCGCCGGTTTCGAGAGGATCGATCTCAATCATGCCTCAGGCGGGATAATCCGGATTCCGGGCCGTTTGGTCGAGCGGCTAAACGAATTGCCGGCTGATTGCGATGTCATTTCGGCGCTGACCCGCATCGCCCTGCAGGCCGGCATTACGCAGCGCGAGCTGCCGGCGGAAGTGCGCGACGGGCTGCGATGGAGGCTGGTTCGCGATGAGGATGATGCGCACGGCACTGAAGCCGGCTGGATCGCCATCCATCTTGGCGACGATGCCCCGGCGACCCCGGGCGCGGTTCTTGCCCGATTTGCTGTCCGCCATTTCGGCCCGGCGCTGCTTCACGCCGGAACTGGCGGGAATGCGGTGTCGGTCGGCGCGTCGGCGATGGTGCTGTTCGCGCTCGCCCTGGCCTGGTTCGGATTGTCTGCGTCCGCCCTGATTTGCCTCGGTCTGGCCTGGACTGTGCGGCGCGCGGCGTCAATGCTGTTCCGCGCCGAACGGGAATCGCTGGCCTTACCGCCTTTACGCGAGCGGCGCGAGGCGGTGTTCGTCTGGCTGCTGGATGCGGCGATAGTCACTGTTCTGGCTTGGAGCGCGGGAGCATTTCCCGGGCTCTCGTTCGCGCAGCGGGCCTTTGCGCCGCTGATGCTGCTGTGCCTGGTCCGGCTGATGCCGCGCGCAATCGATCGACGGGGGGCTGCGTGGATCGGCGACCGGTTGCTGCTGGCGGTGATCCTCGCCATTGCCGCGGGGGCGGGCGTGCTGCCGCAGGCGGTACCTTTGCTGGCCGCAATGCTTGCATTTGCGGGAATCCTGTGGCCCGTTAGCCGTCGGGACTAACGCGAGTTTAACCATGACGCACTAGAACCCGGAGAATTATGGAAGCTGACGCCACAACCACATTCGCGCAATCCGTCGGGGCTGGGCTGCGTGACGGGCTCGCCAGCGGGGATTCTGTGATCGCCGCAATCGCACCCAGTTTGCGGCAGCTGCTCGAAAACGGCGAGAATCCGCTGCTCGGCGACGAGATCGTCGCGTCCGTTCGCGGCATGGCGAGCGACATCACGCGCCAGTTGATCGAGGAGCGGGTAAAAGCAGTCCGTACGCCCGAATTTGTTGATAGCAAAGACTTCGGGTACGCACCGCTAGCGCGGGAAATAATGCGGAACCCGGCCATGATCGGACATCTGCACGCTCTCGCAGTCGAATGGCAGCTGACCCGGCGCCTGGAGCTTCGCCACGCGGTCGACCCGGTGTTGCCGCCCATGCTGCAACGCTCGCTCGCAGCATCCGGCGGTGCAACGGCCGCCCAGGCAATGCAGCTGCTCGCCTCGCAGGCCCGGTTCTGTCAGGCGCAGCGGCGGATGCAATTGCCGCTCAGCGAATTGCCTGGCGATCTGCTCCATGGTGCGCTGCTTGCCATGCGCACTCTTGCCGGAAGCGAGGCCGAAGAACAGGCGGCCAGTGCCGATGCAGCAATCCGCGCGCGGATTGACCCGCGCCAGAGCCGGCTCGGACTGCTGTCGCAGTTCGTCACCGGAATGGTGGAAACGGTACCTGCCGCGCTTTCGCTGACAGACGCCGGCGCGGCGATCTTTCTTACAGCGCTCGCGCTTGCTTCCGGTCAGGTCCGCGATCTCACGGTGCTGGCGACTGACCCGAGCCAGCATGCCCGCCTGGCGCTCGCGCTGCGTGCGTCGGGGCTTACCAGCCAGGCTGCGGCGGAGCAGTTGCTTGCCTTGCATCCCGGCGCCCCTCTTCCGGGCGGTTTGGAGGAACTGGGTCCGGAGGCTGCCGCCGAGATTCTGGCGTCGGGGACGCAACTTGCCGGGGCCTGAGCATGTCAGATGACACGACTGGTCTGGCCCGCGCGGTCAGCGACGGGGACGACCGGCTGGTCCGTGCCGATGAGCCGCTTGCACGGTTGCAATTGTGCTGCGGCGGCGAGGTGCCGGGGACTATTGCCGTGCCTGCCTTGATGGAGGCGGTCCGCTCGGCGCGCTGTCATGGTCTGAAGCTCGCCCGCGCGATTGCAGCGCAGGCGGATGCCGAGACGATCACCGCCTGGGTCGAGGTCGCCCCGCGCCGCAACGGTGAGCCTGGCTGCGATATCGTGCTGCGCCACTGGCAATCAGACGCGGTGCCGCCGGAAGATGTCGATGCGATCCACCGGCGGCGCGCTAGCGTCGACCGGCAGTTGGCCGAACTGTCCGCCGTCCTCGATGCCGGGCAGCGGCTGCTGGCGGTTGCAGCAGACGCATCCGATCTGCAGCCGCTTGCCGAGGCGATGCAGGCCGGCCTGGGCCGCGAATGGACGGACTTCGTCGATGTCGAAGGCAGCGCCCACCCTCAGCCAATGCATTGGCGGCTGCTCGACGGCGCGCCAGTGGTGGTTGCGGGATCGCAGAGAGCATGGCGGGCGAGCTTGTTTCCCCGCATGGTTCCGGGCTCAGAACCGAGCGGTTTCGATCTTTGCCTGACTTCCGAAGAACCGCTGCTAGCACCGCCAGCAGCCCCGATGGCCGCAAGAACGACTGACGGCGATGCCCACTCGACCCCGGGGGTAATTGGCCGGGACGTCGCGCCGGTGCTGCGTCAGCCGATCGCCCGGATCATTGCCAATGCCGAAACCATCCGCAACCGCCTCGCCGGGCCGCTTCCCGACGAATACAGCGACTATGCCGCCGACATCGCCGCCGCCGGCCAGCATCTGCTCGCCCTGCTCGAAGATCTTTCCGATCTCGAAGTGGTGGAGGCGAAAGAATTCAACACCGCGCCCGACCGCATCGATCTCGCCGATGTCGCCCGCCGCGCCGCGGGTATCCTTGGCGTGCGGGCACGTGAGCGCGGGATCACCATCGATGCCCCGCGCGTCGGGGAGACACTGCCAGCTGTCGCCGAATTCCGCCGGGTGCTGCAGGTGCTGCTCAATCTGATTGGCAATGCGCTGCGCTATGCACCGGAAAATTCGCAGGTGTGGATCAGGCTGGAAGGCGAGGGAGGCCGAGCGCGGGTGATCGTGGCCGATCAGGGGCCGGGTCTTAGCATTGCGGATCAAGCGCGATTGTTCGAGAAATTCGAGCGCCTGGGGCGCAGCGGCGACGGCGGCTCCGGCCTCGGCCTCTACATCTCCCGCCGCCTCGCCCGCGCCATGGGCGGCGAACTCAGCGTCGAAAGCGCGCCGGGGCAGGGCGCGAGGTTTATACTGGAGTTGCCGGGTGACGAGGTGCCGTCCTGATTGGGCAACAAGGTCGCCGGATTTCATCCTGATCAGAAATCGCCGAACAGAAAATCACCGGGCATGAGCCAATCAACAGCACCTCTTCGTGCCTCAACGCGGGAAGTCGAACTCTGCCGACAGCGATTCCATCAAGGTAGCAAGCGCCTCCTCGACTGACTCGCGCTGGTCGGCCGTGAGGGCACTGGCGAAGGCGATGAACTTGTCGAGCATGGTCATATGGTTGCGGGATCACATCATGGATTTGCGGGGTGGGAAGGGGGGCGGGTGGCGCTATCGTTTTGGCGTCATTGCGGGTTTGCGGGGGCAGATCTTTTTGCGCGAAGGCGCGAAGGCGCGAAGGCGCGAAGGCGCGAAGGCGCAAAGAAGATTGGGTTATTGCACCTGTCACCGTAATTCCTACGTTCGTAGGGCGACGGGTATCGGAAAGATTGGGGTTGTTTAACCGGTCACTGTAAGATCGCTGACGCGACAAGTCTGCGTATCTCTCCCCTTGAAAGGGGAGAGAAGGAAATTAGGTATACCAACCCAATAATTTTCGGCGTCCGAAAAATGACAGAACCATACTTCGGATTGCAGCACTCACGGCGAGAAAATTACCTTCAAGTTCTTAGAATAATGGAAGTTTGGTTTCGCGATCTCGAAATTCAGGTGCCGCCGCCTCGCCCTAAAATTAACCACGGACAGCTTACATACCGATATTATGAAAAGCATATTCTACAGGCGATACTTGCAAAACTTGCTAGAATAGTGAGTGGCCTCGATGCATTGGATGCATTGTTGGTGGGCGGCCTGGGACAAGAGGCATCTGTAATGCAGCGGGTTCTTGATGATATCAACGAAGACATATTCTTCATGGTCGGAATTCAAAAGGATGAACTCGAGGGCATAGCAGCCGATTCTACGTCACTTAAGCAAGAGTTTCTGAAGGCTTTTTGGGAAGAGGAGTTCGACAATCCAAGCCCACTCGAATCATCTCAAAAGCGCCCAATGCCCGCGCGTAGCAAAGTGAGAGCGAACATTGCGCGCGTTCATGGGCTCCCTGATCCCTCAACCAACGACAGGGTTGGGCGGACGATCCACAGTGTCAACTCCGGTTATGTCCACGCTGCGGCCCCGCATATCATGGATATGCTGGATGAAAGCGATCCTCCAAAATACATGCTAAGCTCAATGGCTGGAACGATACGAATGGTCGGCTACATCGAAAATGCAGAAAATTACTATTTAAGAGGAATGTATTCCTTTGGAGTTGCGGCAAAAGCGTTTGGGGATGCGGGCCTATGGGGCGATATATTGCCGCTGTTACAGCAGTTTGAAGAAATGATTGCATTGCGAGATAGCGGTCACTTAGGTGATAAATAATCCATCAATCGCGAAAGCTTTATTCAATCACGCATCAATCAGCCCCGGATCAACCTCCCCCGCCCGGTTCTGAATAAACATGAAGCGCTGTGCCGGGTCGCGGCCCATCAGCCGGTCGACCAGATCTTTCACCGCCGCACGGCCTTCATATTCGGGCGGGAGGGTAATCCGCAGAAGGCCTCGCGTTGCCGGACTCATCGTGGTTTCGCGCAACTGGCCCGGGTTCATCTCACCCAGCCCCTTGAACCGACCGACGTCCACCTTCTTGCCCTTGAACTGGGTCGCTTCCAGCACTGCCCGGTGCGCTTCGTCCTTGGCATAGGCGCTCTCCTTGCCGCAGGTCAGCCGGTAGAGCGGTGGCTGGGCGAGGTAGAGATGCCCGCGCCGCACCACTTCGGCCATTTCCTGGAAGAAAAACGTCATCAGCAGCGTGGCGATATGGGCGCCGTCGACGTCGGCGTCGGTCATGATGATGATGCGGTCGTAGCGCAGATTGTCCGGATTGCAGTCCCCCCGCATGCCGCAGCCCATCGCCAGCGCGAGGTCGGCGATTTCGCTGTTGGCGCGGATCTTGTCCGCCGTTGCAGACGCCACGTTCAAAATCTTGCCGCGGATTGGCAGGATCGCCTGGGTCTTGCGGTCGCGCGCCTGCTTGGCGCTGCCGCCGGCGCTATCGCCCTCGACGATGAACAGCTCGGTCTCGCCCTTGCCCTCGCCGGTGCAGTCGGTGAGCTTGCCGGGCAGGCGCAGCCGCCTCGCGCTGGTCGCGGTCTTGCGCTTGATTTCGCGCTCGGCCTTGCGGGCGAGGCGTTCTTCCATGCGCTCGACGACATAGCCGAGCAGCGCCTTGCCGCGCTCCATATTGTCGGCGAGGAAATGGTCGAAATGGTCGCGCACCGCGTTCTCGACCAGGCGCGCGGCTTCCGGGCTGGTCAGGCGGTCCTTGGTCTGGCTCTGGAACTGGGGGTCGCGGATGAACAGCGAGAGCATCGATTCGCTGCCGGTGACGATGTCTTCCGGGGCGATGTCCCTGGCCTTTTTCTGGCCGATCAATTCGGCAAAGGCGCGGATGCCCTTGGTGAGCGCGGCGCGCAGGCCCTGCTCGTGGGCACCGCCATCGGGGGTGGGGATGGTGTTGCAGTACAAGCAATAGGCACCGTCCGACCACAGCGGCCAGGCGATCGCCCATTCGGCGCGGCCTTGCGCCTCGCCGGGGAAATCCTGGCTGCCGGAGAAGAAGGCGCTGGTGACGCACTCGCGTGTCCCCACCTGTTCGGTGAGGTGGTCGGCCAGCCCGCCGGGGAACTGGAACACCGCCTCGGCGGGCGCATCCTCGCTGACCAGCGAAGCCGCGCATTTCCAGCGGATTTCGACGCCGGCGAACAGATAGGCCTTGGAGCGGGCGAGGCGGAACAGGCGGGCGGGCTTGAACTTCGCGTCCTCGCCGAAGATTTCCGGATCGGGGACGAAGCTGACGGAAGTGCCGCGCCGGTTGGGCGCGGCGCCGAGACGCTTGAGCGGCCCGAGCGGAAGACCGCGGGCGAATTCCTGGGCGTAAAGCTCCTTGTTGCGAGCAACCTCGACGCGCGTGTGGCTCGACAACGCATTGACCACGCTGACGCCGACACCGTGCAGCCCGCCGGAGGTCGCATAGGCCTTGCCGGAAAACTTGCCGCCTGAATGCAGCATGGTGAGGATCACTTCGAGCGCCGACTTGCCGGGGTATTTCGGATGCTCGTCGACCGGGATACCGCGGCCGTTGTCGGTGATGGTGAGGTGGTTGCCTTCTTCCAGCGTCACCTCGATGCGGGTGGCGTGGCCGGCAACCGCCTCGTCCATCGCATTGTCGAGCACTTCGGCGGCGAGATGGTG
>JANLQW010000295.1:0-1970 GCA_031368085.1 Novosphingobium sp.
TCTCCAACTACACGATCAACTTCGGCCCCCAGCACCCGGCTGCCCACGGCGTGCTGCGCATGGTGATGGAGCTGGACGGCGAGATCATCGAGCGGATCGATCCGCATATCGGCCTGCTTCACCGCGGCACCGAAAAGCTGATCGAGCACAAGACCTATCTCCAGGCGCTGCCCTATTTCGACCGGCTCGACTATTGCTCGCCGCTGGCGATGGAGCACTCTTACGTGCTGGCGATCGAGAAGCTGCTCAACATCGCGGTGCCGCTGCGTGCGCAATATCTGCGGGTGCTGTTCGCCGAGCTGACCCGGATCTGCAACCACATGCTCAACCTCGGCAGCCATGTCATGGACGTCGGCGCGATGACGCCGAACCTGTGGCTGTTCGAAGTGCGCGAGGACTGCCTCAACTTCTTCGAACGCGCCTCGGGCGCGCGCATGCACATGGCCTGGTTCCGCCCCGGCGGAGTGCATCAGGACGTGCCGGAGAAGCTGCTGGTCGATATCGGCCAATGGCTCGACACCCGCCTGCCGACGCTGTTCAACGACGCCATGAGCCTGGTGGTCGATAACCGCATCTTCAAGCAGCGCAATGTCGATATCGCCACGGTATCCAAGGACGATGCCGTGCGCTGGGGCTTCTCCGGCCCGATGATCCGCGGCAGCGGCATTCCCTGGGACCTGCGCAAGAGCCAGCCTTACGACGTCTATGACCGGATGGACTTCGAAGTGCCGGTCGGCACGCGCGGCGATTGCTACGACCGCTTCATGGTCCGGGTCGAGGAAGTGCGCCAGTC
The DNA here is from genome assembly GCA_031368085.1 of Novosphingobium sp. Lineage (GTDB taxonomy): Bacteria > Pseudomonadota > Alphaproteobacteria > Sphingomonadales > Sphingomonadaceae > Novosphingobium. The sequence goes on from JANLQW010000295.1 coordinate 794, forward strand.
GGCCAAGATCATGAAACAATGCCTCGCCGAAATGCCGAACGGCCCGATCGCCTCGGACGACCGCAAGGTGGTGCCGCCGGCGCGCGCCGAGATGAAAAGCTCGATGGAAGCGCTGATCCACCACTTCAAGCTCTACACCGAAGGCTTCCACGTCCCCGCCGGCGAAGTCTATGTCGCCACCGAAAGCCCCAAGGGCGAATTTGGCGTCTATCTGGTCAGCGACGGCAGCAACAAGCCGTATCGCTGCAAGATCAGGCCGACGGCGTTTTCGCATTTGCAGGCGATTGATTTCATGAGCCGGGGCCACATGCTGCCCGATGCGACCGCCATTCTGGGCGCGCTGGATATTGTGTTCGGGGAGTGCGACCGGTGAGTGTCACAATCGAGATGAGTGAGAGCAAGCTGAGAATTGCCATGTTCAAGATTGCCCTCTCGTTGACGGGGCTGGTCGTGATAATTGGACTGATAGTTTCGGTGCTCGCTGATCGCTTTCCAAGGATCGCGATCAATACATTTTTCGTTTGCATGACATTTTGGTTTCTATGCAATGCTGCGCTAGCTCTTTTACATATTGTCGATTGGTTCGAGGCGCGAAGGGCCAAACGCAATGCCTAACGACCTCGCCATCGCCGAGCAGATGATCGCGCATTACAACGCGCAGGAAGCCGACGCCTATCTCGCGCTGATGAGCGAGGACGCCTGCGAGGCAAGCTATCGCGGCGCGGTGCTGCGTGAGGGGCGCGAGGGGGTTCGCTCCAGTCTCAAGGCCGCTTTCGCCACATGGCCGGAGAACCGCGCCGAAGTGCGCGAGCGGCAGGAAATCGGCGATTATGTGCTGTTTCGGGAGTTTGTGACGCGGGGGCCATCGTCGGACGGTTCGCCGCTGGTGGAGCCGTTTGAGGTGGTGGCCGTCTATTCTTTCGATGGCGGCAAGTGCAGCCGCGTGGAGTTCATACGATGATCTTCACCCCCAACACCGCCTACCCTGAGCTTCTCGAAAGGCTGCCCTTTTCCTCGTGCGCGCGTGGCCTTAAGAACAAGACCGGCCCTTCGACAAGCTCAGGGAAATCGGATTTTGGGGTGGGCGGGTTGTGTTCGCGGGTGGGGGTTGTGCGGTGATGCTAGCCATCGACCTTTCCAAAACCAGCCCCGTCACCCAGAACATGTTTAAGGGGGC
>JANLQW010000297.1:0-10182 GCA_031368085.1 Novosphingobium sp.
GCGACGAATGTCTGAACGAGACGTTGTTCACATCGCTGGCCCATGCACGGATGGAGCTGGCCGAATGGCAGCACGATTACAACACGGTCAGGCCGCACTCGAAACTGGGTGGGCGCACCCCCGCCGAGATCGCAAAACAAGCAGTGCCGGGGCATGCCCCGGCACTGCTTGTCATCCCATCAACCATCAGCCAAACAATGGAAGGACTCTACCTCTGATTGGTAACAATCAGGGGAACACGTCAATGGCTGTAGCGCTGCGATGACTGAACATTTTGGTGCCCGAGGATATGGTCCTCCTCTCGCCGCGCACGCTCCTGCTAGTCAACGACAACGATTTCGGGATCGAGGGCACCCGCACACGCTTCTGGCGGGTCGATTTGGCTTGGGACTTTTAGAGTTTCGAAATGAAGCCCAATGTACTCGACCAAGCCGCAGCAGAGCTGCCTGGCAATTCTGGACAGTAGGCTAAGTGGAGTTTCTGCCTGAAGGTGGCAGCCCTTGGCGGAAATGCCAGCGCGAGATTAACACCATGCCTCTTAGCAGAGAATTGAACGCCATGACCAACCATTTTCGCTTATCCGTGATCGTCTTGGCAATCGCTGTTAGCTGGGCTCTGCCGGCGCGAGCGCAGTCCGCCGAAAATGAGACCCGCCGCCGGGCAAAGGCGAAGCTCTCCCGCCAGCCGACTTTGATATAAATTCACCAAAAAATATACCCAATGCCCGGTATCGCTAAAAAGCGCCGGCGCCATGGAGGACTTAGCTATGAAAATGATCACGGCCATGATCAAGCCTCACAAACTCGATGAGGTCTACGAGGGGCTCGGGCGCTTGGGCGTCGCCGGGTTGACCGTTACCGATGTGATGGGCTTCGGTCATCAGAAGGGCCATACCCAGGTATATCGGGGCGCCGAATACACGAGCAATTTGCTGTCTAAAGTAAAGATCGATATGGCAACCACCGATGCACTTGCGCCAAAGGGATCGAGACCATTCACCGCCTCGCCAACACCAATACGATCGGTGACGGCAAAATCTTCATGTTCGATCTTGGTTCAGCATATCTGTCTCAAAGATGCTGACGGGGAACACCTTGCCGGGGTTTGTCCGGCCGCCTGCTCTCGGAGTCAGGCGACGGTATCACTCATGCGAAACTCCATGTGCTCCGGCATAGTAGCGGCGAACGAGGGTCGCTGATCGAGCTTTTCCACCAGCGCGGTCAGTCCCGGATATTGTCCGCGCCAGCGCATCGCCTCGATGTCCGGCGCGATGCCGTCGGCCACCACGAACTCCAGCAGGTCGAGCGTCGTCACGACCGCGATATCGCCGAGGTCGACGGGCAGATTGCCCGGCCTGCCATTCGCGTAAATTCGTTCGAGCTCGCCCAGCGCGCCCAGCACTTTGCGGGCGTGGCGGTCCATCCAGGGCTGGCTCTGGTGCTCGCGATTGGCCTCGAACATCAGCACACCGGCGAAGTCCAGCAGGCGCTCACCGAGCATCTGGCGCTTTTTCGTTTCGAGGCGACCATCGGCATCGGTCGATACGAGCGGAGGCTCCGGATGGCGCACCTCCAACCACTCAAGAATGTAGGGAGAATCGTAAACCGGCTCGCCGCTCTCTGTGATCAGAATCGGAAGCTGCTCGATCGGGTTGAAATCCGGCGTCCGGGTACCCGCGTTCCAGGGTCGATCGTATTCCACCTCGTAATCGAGCTCCTTTTCGCGAAGAGCGATGGCGATCTTACGTCCATAAGGGCTGGGGCGGGCGTTGATCAGCGTGTAGGACATCCGGGAATTCTCCACATGGCCCGCGGCGCGGGCGGTTGGTGCATGCTATTATCATTCGGCGCACGTAAACATGCAAGATAAGTCCGAAGTTCCGCCGTCGAGGATCTGAACTGTGCCAGCGCCTCCGACAGCACCTTACACTTTCTTAAGATAGCGCCGAGAAGCTTTAGCGGTCCAGGAGGCAACGTTTAGCGAAGGGTGTCCTTCAAGTCATTCGGCTGAGATCGTGCCGCAGGCTTGCATGGCCCGCTCGCAGGCGCCAATCAGGCTAATGCGCATTGCTCTTTTCGAGCCAGAAATTGCTGGAAATGTCGGCGCCATTCTGCGCCTCGGTGCCTGTTTGGGGGCGGCTGTGGACCTTATCGAGCCTATGGGGTTCGAGTGGGATGACCGAAGAGTACGCCGGATCGCCATGGATTATATCGATCATGTCACCATTGCACGTCATGCCGGCTTTGACGCGTTCAGGACTACTATCGGTTCGCGAAGGCTCGTGCTGTTCACCACAAAAAGCGGTCAATCGGCCTATGATTTCGGCTTCATGGCCCACGATGTCCTGCTTTTCGGCAAGGAAAGCGCGGGCGTGCCCGCTGCCATAGCCGACAGCTGCGATGCACGGCTGCGCATTCCAATGCGGCCGCAGGTGCGCTCAATGAACCTGGCGACATCAACGGCGCTCGCGCTTGGCGAAGCGCTGCGCCAAACGGCTACTTTGCCGAGTTGACGGAGGCGCGGGGGCACTATGTGAGCTTCAGGACTGTTCGCTCGCTGCCCCGTTTGGGCCGAAAGCCGACACGCTGTAAGGCACTTGGCTGCTGGGCAACTATGCGCGCGACGGCCGTTGTCCCTAGCCCAGCTTGTGAATCGGCGTCCAAAGCGGAACCCCATCTGTTTTCGCAAAGCATTGATTTAGCGCCATTTACAACCGCGGGCTATCATGAGATCGGCGTCGCTTGGTACCCCACCCGAGACGGTCTTTCTCCAATCTCGTCAGTCGCTTACCGGCGACATGGACGGGGGTTCTGCTTTGGACGCCGATCCACATCCTTTTCCGCTCAGTGGACGTAAATACCACTCTTTTGGCACATCGCGATGCCGTCTGGGAGGGCGGCAACCACCCCATCTCATTAGTCCTGCTGCAGCCCATTTGGCTTCGGTCTCCGCTAGGCAAGGGCCGAGCGCTTGCGCACGCGCTAGGGGGCTGAAGCTTTGGCCCTTACGGTGCTAGCTGCATGCTTCCGGGCAAAAAAGAAGCGCATCATTGCGCGCGACGCACTGGGGCCGGCCGGATCGGTACCCAAGCGCGCTATCCGTGGGCTCAACTATGGGACTGGCGCGACTGCGAGCGCGTGCTGATAGTCATGCCTACGCCGCGGAACTTCTATGTGCTCCCGAAGCGCAACGTTGATCCCGCTGTGCTCGAGCGCCTGCGCGGCCACCTGGCGCGGGCACGTAAGCGCGCTTGAGCATCCTCTGCCCTGCATATTACGAGACGGGCCTCGCCAGCCTCAGGCGAACATGTGGTCTAGCGGATACATCTTTCCTTGGCCGCGACGTGGATCGGAAATCTCGGAAAACAACGACAGAAGCGTACTGGGCGTATGGGCAACCTTCATGATTGGTCGCCCGGCATAGATTCAGACAAAATCCCTCAAGGGAAGCCCATATTTCGCAACTCTCACCACAAAATCGATCGCAAACGCGTTAGCATTGAACAGCCCTGCGTCCGCACCGTTGTCGAGCGCAACCTCGAGATGGTCAAGGCCATCGAGACCAGCAACATCAGCCCGCGTCGCAAGCTGCGCGACCTGATCGCCACGCTGATGTCATCGTACGGCGAGCACTACCCGCTGTTCTACATCTACATCCGCGAGAACCGCGGCCAAGTCAGCGACCAGCGGTCGGAATGGTCGCGCCACATGCGCGACGTCAACCGCCAAACGACCGACGCGGTGGTCGCGATCATCGAGCAGGGATATGCCGACAAGAGCTTTCGAAACGTCGGCTCGGCGCGGGTCATGGCCAATGGCGTGCTTGGCGTCGTTGGCTGGACGCACCGCTGGTGCCGCCCCGAGACGAGCGACATCACCGCCGAGGAAATCGGCAACACCTATGCGGAACTGATGCTGGCGGGGCTGGAGCACCCCTATGCGGGCGTCGCCGCGGCGAGCGCGGCATAGCTCGGTCGGCCCATGACCATGTCGAAGCACGATCGCCACCTCCCCAAAGCGCCAAGCTGGCCAGGCTTGTGCCGGCAACCGATCGTTCCCCGACGTGCGCCCAGCCGCTATCGCCCTTCCAAGCGGCGAGTCGCATTATAGCGACATAAAAACACCAACGCCGAGAATTCCGTTGATGATGGCATTGATTGATCAACACCGGGGTTGCAAATCTGGCCCAGCATGTGCTTATGATCACGTCGCCTGGGGAGAGCGGAGTTGATTGACGACCTGTTCGTGCTCGATGCGGTCATGCATGCCCATAACCAGCGACCGGAAAGCTGGGCTGATCCGGTGCGGCGAGTCGATAGATCGAACTGGCCAATCATCTGGCTGTCGATTCGCCCAATCCGCAGTACGGCCTGACTCGGCACGTCGATCTCTCGGACTGGCAAGCGCTCAACCTCGCCAACCTGCTGTTACGTCAGAGCGACACCGATAATGGCCTCGACTGGTCGCCCGAGCGGATGGGAGCCGCGGCGCAGTAACGCCGGACGACCTTGCTCAAAAGACTGCACAATAATTGCCTCACTGCCGACACCACTACGGGTTTGAACTCGTAACCACATAAAATACTAAGCTATATATACAAAAGGGGACATTTAATGATCATGAACACTTCACGGGCGACGCTGAAACTGACGGCCTTTGCCGCACTGCTGGCATCGACGGCAATGGCGCAGGCGCAGACCCAGGCGCCGCCGCAGGGCCAGGAAGCGCCGACCCGGGCGGCGGAAGCCGATACCAGCGGCGACGCCGATGGCGAAATCCTTGTCACCGCCCAGCGGCGGTCGCAAACCCTCGAACGCACCCCGGTCGCGGTTGCGGTCATCGGGACCGAGGCGCTGGCCAAACAGGTCATCGTCAGCGAAGCCGACCTGCAGTTCGCCACGCCGGGCCTCACCGTCAAGGCCGGCCAGAGCAGCAACCAGCTCAACTATTCGATCCGCGGCCAGACGGTCGACGCCTTCACCAGCTCGCGGCCGTCGGTACTGCCGTATTTCAACGAAGTCCAGGTCGGCGGCGTCGGCGCGTCGTCGTTCTATGACCTCGATTCGGTCCAGGTGCTGAAGGGCCCGCAGGGCACGCTGTTCGGGCGCAACTCGACCGGCGGCGCGGTGCTGTTCACCTCGGTCAAGCCGACCAATGATTTCGGCGGCTATGTCACGGTGCGCGGCGGCAATTATGCGCACTTCCAGGCCGAGGGCGCGATTAACGTGCCGATCGTCGACGACAAGGTATTGCTGCGCGTGTCGGGCTACTTCCAGCGCCGCAACGGTTTCCAGTTCAACCTTTTTGACAACAAGCGCGTCGGCGATGTGAAGCGCGAGAACATCCGCGGCAGCCTGACGCTCAAGCCAAGCGACGCGATCGAAAACACTCTGGTGGTGTCCTATGCCCACACCGGCGGCGGCAGCACCACCGGCGTCCTCCGCGATGCCCAGCCAGTCGCCGACAATCTGGCCGGCAAGGCATTTGTCCCCTCCTCACTGTTCTATGGCCCGTCGCTCGATGCGGCAATCGGCTTCCCCGGCGCGTGGAACCTCTATCTGGCGGCTCACCCCAAGGCCAACCCGCTCGGCCTGATCGGCGAAGCCGCGGCGCAGAATGCCCGCGGGCCGTTCATCGTCAACCAGGACGGCGCCAACTTCATCACCGCCAAGACGGTGACGGTCTCGAACATCACGACTATCGGTGTCGCCGACGACATGCAGATCAAGAACGTCATCGGCTATGTTCATCAGGATTCCCTGGAAGGCGGCGAATTTGATGGATCGAATTTTGGAATCGACAGCAACGGTATCTTCGGGCTAAATAATAACGACATCGGTCGGGGCGGCATCATAAAGCAGTTCAGCGAGGAACTGCAGCTCGGCGGCCGGGCTTTTGACAAGAAGCTGACCTATGTCTTCGGTGGATACTTCTCCGACGAAAGCGACCACAGCCGCTCGCTAAGCAAAATCTTCTGCGTTGAGCCGATCATCCCGTGCTCCGACCAGTACAACTCTGGTCTGCGTAAAAACAAGACCTATGCCGGCTATGGACAGGGCACGCTCGATCTCGGCGGTCTTGTGCAGGGCCTGAGCGTCACCGCCGGAGCGCGTTACTCATCTGAAAAGGTGACGTTCGAACACACGCGCGACGACTTTTTCCTTACCCACCCGAAGCCGACTTATCTGGTGGGCCCACAATCCCGCACCTTCAAGAATTTCAGCTGGCAGCTCGGTGTCGAGGAGCAGGTCACCGATAGCCTGCTGATCTATGTCAAGGCGCGGCGCGGTTTCCGCACCGGCGGCTTCAACTTCTACGCCCCGCCGCTCGCCGGTTTCGGCAACGACGCCGGCGCCGAATACAAGTCAGAAGTCGCCACCGACGTCGAGCTGGGCGCGAAATACCGCGGTGAGATGGGCGGCGCGCCGGTCCGCTTGAACCTCGCGGTATACACGATGACGATCAACGACATTCAGCGCGCCAACTATGTGTCGATCAACGGCTCGCTGGCCGGCCTGACGGTCAACGTCCCGCAAGCCAAGGTCAAGGGCTTCGAGCTCGACGGCACGATCAATCCGGCATCGTGGCTCAGCATGGGTGGCAGCCTGAACTATACCGATGCCAAGTTCACCAAGCCAGATGTCGTGGTCCTGGGCAACGCGGTTCGGTTTGGTCCCTACGCGGATACGCCCAAATGGAGCGGGTCGCTGTTCGCCGAGGTGACGGCGCCCATCAGCGACCGCATCGACGCATCGCTGCGCGGCGACCTTTATGCCCAGACGAAGAGCTTTATCGGCTCGACTAACGACACGATCAATCCGCACTCGGACATCGCTGGCTATGCGATCGCCAACTTCCGCCTCGGCATCGAGGACAAGCAGACCGGCTGGTCGCTCGCCGGTATCGTCAAGAACGCCTTCGACCGCACCTACTATGTCGGCGGCATCGCCTTCTGGCAGCTGTTGTCGCTGAACACGGTGGTGCCCGGCGAGCCGCGGACCTTCCTGGTCGAAGCCAAGCTGAAGTTCTGATCCTGTAAGAAGGTGGTCCGGTGCCCTTCACACTCATCAACGCCCGTCCCAGTCCCTTTGGCCGCAAGGTCGCGATCGCTCTGATCGAAAAGGGCCTGGAATATAATGTGCAATATGCTGGGCTTTGTTGCGTAATTGAGCTTGGGGGATTCCTCGGGTGAATCGAGTGCTTTAGGGGGGAGCTATGCTCAAGCCAGCCCCACCGAAATATCGCACGACGAACTGGAGCGCGTATAACGCGGCGCTAAAGCAGCGTGGTTCTCTGGATATTTGGTTTGATCCGGAGATGCAGTGGCTATCGGCGCCATGCAGCCGCCCTGGCCGTCCGGCTCGTTTTTCCGACAGTGCGATCGAGCTGTGCCTGACGCTGAAAGCGCTGTTCAACCTGCCGCTGCGGCAGGCGACGGGATTGGTCGCGAGCCTGCTCAAGCTGGCTGATCTGGACTGGCCGGTGCCGGATTATACGACGCTATGCCGGCGCCAGAAGACGCTGCCCGTGATGCTTGGCGGTCGCCCCAGTACGGGCGGCCTGCATCTGTTGGTCGACAGCACTGGGATCAAGATGATGGGCGAAGGGGAATGGAAAACCCGCAAGCATGGCGCTTCCTATCGCGCCAGTGGCGCAAGGTCCATTTCGGAATCGACGCGCAAACGCTGGATATCCGAGCCATTGAAGTCACCACCAACGCAACTGGCGATGCTCCTGTCCTTCCCGATCTGTTGGCACAGATCCCCGCGGATGAGCAAATCAGCAGTGTCGTTGGCGACGGCGCGTACGACACCAAAAAGTGCCATGCCGCGATCGCCGAACGCGGTGCCGAGGCGATCATTCCAGTTCGCCGCAACGGGAGGCCATGGCAGGAGGATGGTCCCGGCACGGCTGCCCGCAATGAAACGCTCCGCGCGATCAAGCGGCTTGGGCGTACCATCTGGAAGAAGTGGAGCGGCTATCATTGCCGCAGCCTTGTCGAAACGAAAATGCACTGCTTCAAGTTGCTCGGTCAACGCGTCATGGCGCGTACCTTCGATCGTCAGATAACCGAGCTCAAAATCCGTGCGGCAATCCTCAATCGCTTCTCGCAGATCGGTACACCCAATACCATTCGCATTGCATAGTAATGTTAAATAACGGGCGCTTCATGCCCATACAGAGTTGTGCAACAAAGCCACAGCGAACTCATTGCAGCCAACGATGGATCATTCAAATACCACCTCGACCGCTACAAATATCCCGATCGTCATGCCTCCGATCCAAAGGAGCATCGCTCCGCCGGATTGGAGCTTCTGCGGCTGCTCGAAGCGCGGCTTGTGTCGCATTCCAATCTCCACGGGGACGAGCGTAGCTTCACTGACGCCGCGATTATCCCTTTCGTGCGGCAATTCGCGCAAACCGACCGAACGTGGTTCGATATACAGCCGCTGTCTAAACTGCGAGCCTGGCTCGAATGTCATATCCGCTCGCCACTTTTTGGAGCGGCAATGGTCCGCTTGAGGCGGTGGCGACCAGACGACGAACCGCTCGGATTTCCATTCGACTGACGGGCTTTCGCGGCCTCATCGCAGCAAGAGCATCGTAGGTTCTACAGGCTATCTTCGCCGACATTGCGGACCAACAGGTGGCGGATCGACCACTAGTCTTACTGCGTCATAAACTTGCCGATTGAGAGGACATTTTCCTTGTGCAGCATGGACATCGCTGAAGGCTGCGGCTGAGTGCGATGGTCAGGCATCGTCGGACGGTGGCGATCGAGTTGGGCACGTGTCGCTCGGGTCGAATCGGGGGATCCGCGGGGTCGATAACCTTCGGGAAGGGTAGGTTGCGGGCGAGTTTTGATTTTGTCCGGCGCTGAGGGGGGAATCGTCTCCCGCTGGGAGATGAGGAATCCGTAGGCGGCGATGCAGAGGCTCGCATGATGATGAAAGCCTCGCCAGCCGCGACCTTCATAATGACCGAGCCCGAGTTCCTGTTTGAGTTCCCGATAGTCGCGCTCAATGCGCCAGCGCAGCTTGGCCGTGCTGACCAGTTTCCCGATTGAAGTGTCGGCGGCGAGCGTCGACAGCCAGTATTTGAGCGGCTCGGCGTCGCCCTCGGGCCATTCGATCAACAACCATTCCTCGGCGCGGGGTTCGGTCAGGTTGTAATCCCTGGATGCGGGCCGCACGCGCACCGCGGCGAAACGGGAGCCAAGCTCAGCGTTCGTTCCTTCTCGCCAGACGATGGACCGCCAGGCATCTTTCGGCAGTTCCTGCGCCAGCGCCTTCGCCGACACTGGGCTGTGCTCGGGGGTGCGGCGCATCAGCGAAGTTGGCCGCCCTTTTCCGCTCCACGGCTTGGGCGGCAATGGTCCCTCGCCGGGGCGCCAGACACTGAGTGTCGGCTGTACACCCACGACATATTCGAGGCCGAGCGCGGACAGGCCGGTGCGAAATGCGCCGTCCGCGCCATAACCGGCGTCGGCCAACACCACGCCGGGCGCCACGCCGGCCATTTGGGCTGCGCGGATCTGGTCGAGCGCGATAGCGGGCTTGGTCTGGAACGCGACACTGTCCGGGATCTTCGCCTTGCGCCGACGCTCGGGGTCATTGACCCAGATCTCCGGCAGATACAGCCGATACGCGATCGGTAAGCTTGCCGCAGCATTGGCGATCGAGAGGCTTACCGCGACCTAGCAGTTGTCCTGCTTGCCGATCTGCCCGCAATATTGCCGCGTCACCCCGACCGAATGCCTGCCCTTCTTGGGAAATCCGGTGTCGTCCACGATCCACGCCTCAACAGGTCCATGCCGCTTGACGAGCGGCAGCACCAAGTCGCGAACGCGTGCCAGGAGCGCTTCGTCCGACCATGGCGCTTGTCCCACGAAATGCAGCAGCGACTGATGTTTGGCAGAAACCCGCGCCGGCGCCGTCACCGCTGCCAACGGTTCAACGCTCTTGCGAGCCACCGGCAGCATCAGCCCGAGGCAATAATCATTGAGTGGTTCCGCTCGATCAGCGTGGCCGATTACATCCACCAGACTATGGACATAATCCGCGAAGGCTGCTTCACTTCCCGTGTTCAGGCCATTCATACCAGCTTCTCCTGCTGACCATGAATCGCTTACGCTAGCACATAATCAACCAGCGCGAATCTCCGATTTTGTGACTCAGTAAGA
>JANLQW010000022.1:0-16565 GCA_031368085.1 Novosphingobium sp.
GTAGCCGATCGCCAGCGCCAGCATCAGGATCGAGCGCAGGATATTCTCGACCGGGAAAGTGCCGGGATCGGTCAGCAATGTGCCGTGGAAGCCTTGCCGCAGGCTCGCCCAGGCAAAGCCTGCGACCAGCACCATGACGAACATCTGCCAGGCGCGCGTCGTCCACGCCGGTCGGGTCGGCCACAGGCGGGCGATCAGCAGCAGGCCGAGCGGCACCATGGCGAAGGTAGGAGCGAGCAGGTTCGCCAGCGGAACACCGCCCACCGCCTGCGCGGTCCACAGCGGGTTGTGCAGCAGCAGCGTGTGCCACAGAGCATGGGTCGTCCCCGTTATGGCGAGGCCAAGCGCAAGCGGGCGGCGCAAGCGGCGCAGTGCCAACCAGCCGGTGCCGATCAGCAGCGCCTCCCAGACCAGCCGCTCGCCCAGACCGGTTTGCACGAAATCGCTGCCAAAGCTGACGGCGAAACCGATGCGGTAGAGACAATGCAGCGCAATCCCCGCCAGCACCGCGCAGCTGCCCAGTGCCGGTACCAGCAGCTTCTGCGGCAAACGGTCGCGGACGAACCACAGCGCTCCGCCGAGCAATAATGCCGGAGCGAGCAGGCGGCGAGTCACATCGATCAGCCCGAGGATCGCCGGGTCGAGCGTCATCGGAATGCCGCCAAGCGACAGCGCTGCCGCATTGGCCCAGGTGACCAGCGGAACAAAGGCCCAAGCCAGGCTCAGCGCCGCAAGCGCCGCCACGGCGCAGGCCAGCCGCCGCCAGTCGAAGCGCCGGGCAGCGAGCAGCAAGCCTGCGCCGCCGACGAGAGCCGGGACCAGCATCAGGAACTCGCTGGGAACCAGCTGGGCGCATGTGCCATAGCCCAGCAAAGCCGCCGCGACCTGCCCGGTGCGTTGCAGGCCGATCCCCCTGGCGCGCATTGCATAAAGCAGCGCCAGCAGCGCCAGCCCGCCCCAGCGCAAAGCGGAAAGCCCGGTCACCGCAGCATCGCTGCCCCTCAGGCGGCTCCATTCGGCAAAGGCGTTCGGCGACGAGAACGTCAGCACCGGCAGCGTTGCCAGCGCGAACAGCACCGAGAGGGCGCTGACCCCATCGGTCCACCCGCGCTCGCCGATCAGCATCAGCGCGGCGGTGATCACGGCAAGGCCGAGTGGCAGGCTCCAGCCGGGGAGGAACTGCGCAAGCAACCCATAGGCCAGCGCGCCTGCCGCTGCATGGAAGAACAGCCGCAGCGGAGCCGATGCGGCGCGCCAGGCAATCAGGGCATAGAGCGCCGCCAGTGTTCCCCAGCGCAGCAGCGCGGTGGCATCGATCACAGCGTCGCTGGCGAATAACCGGGTCCATTGCGCCAGATTGCCAGGTCCGGTCAAAGCCAGCAGCGCGACACCGGCCACGGCGAAGCTGGAGGAAAGCCCCTCCACCGCCAGCGAAGCGCGAAGCTGGCCGATGCCGAACAGCACCAGCGCAACGGCTGCCATCGCCAGCGGCAGGCTCCAGCCCGGGACCATTTGCGCCAGCGTGCCATAGGTCAGGCCGCCCGCAATGGTCAGCGCGGCAAAACGCAGCTCACGGCTATCGGCCTTGGCGGCAAACAAGGCGAACAGCGCAGCCAGGCCCAGCCAGCGGATCACTGCATGGGTCGATATCGCTGCACCCGCGCCCGCCAGCAGCGGCGGTAGCTCGAACAGCGCGGGCATCGTCGCCACCAGTACCGGCAGGCTCGCCCCGGCAAACCCGGCGGCGATCCCCTCGATCCGCCCGTCGCGCGCTGCCTTGCCGAAGAACAGCAGCGCGGCGGCGATTGCGGCAATGCCTAGCGGGGCTTGCCAGTGCGGCAGCACCAGTAAGGTCGCAAGCGCCAGCAGGGCTGCGGCGGTGGTCGTCAGCCAGGCAAAGCGGCTGTCGTCCTGTCGGCCCGCCTGCTTCCAGCCGAGCGCGATGCCCGCTCCGGCCAGCACCGCCCCACCCAGCGCGATCAGCGCCATACGCGTGTCGGCCATATGCCAGAAGTGCCATTTCGCCAGCAGCGGTGCGGCGATAGCCAGCGCGCAGAGTTCCAGTGTGCGTTGCAGACCGGCGGGCGCCTGCCACAGCCGGGCCAGCAATGGCGGCGCGTGGATCGCCGCGAGCGACAGGCCTATGGCTGCGAACCAGAAGGGCGTGGGGTGCGGCCAGATCGCCAGCAACAGCGCCGAGAGGGCAAGGCCGATCGTCGGCACGATGGCAAACGCCCCGTCGCGCCAGGCGAGGAACTGCCCGGCAGCGGCGATCAGCGCGAACAATCCCCAATGCAGCGGGGTGAAGCCGCCATAAGCGACCAGCAGCGGCAGTTGCAGCGCGCCGATCACTGCCGAGGCGGTGCGCAGCAGGGTTCCGCGCACGCCGTCGAAGGCCAGCATCGGCAGGGCAATCGCGAGCAACAGCACGAAGCCGCCGATCGACAGCGAGCCCAGCACATCGAACGCATTGGCCGCGAGCATCATCCACAGGCTCCAGCCCGCGCCGCCGATCAGCGCGGCGATGGCGAGCCACGGCCACCGGCGCATCCGCGATACGCCCACCAGCCCGGCAATCGTCAGGCCGAGATAGACCGACAGCAGCGGCACATTGGGCGCCATTGCACCGGTCAGCGCCGGCGCGGCAAGGCCACCCGCCAGGCCGAGCAGCGCGCTCGGCGGTCCGAAGCGCAGCGACAGTCCCAGCGCCGCAGCGGTGATCGCCGCCAGCGCGGCGAAGGCAGCCACGGGGCCGATCAGCCCATAGGCATTGGCGGCCCCCAGCACAGCTGCATAGAGCGTGGCAATGCCCGCGCCCGACAGTGCCTGCGGCACCCGGACATCGCGCACCTGCGCCTCGTTACGCCAGGCGAACTCCGCCCCGGCGATCAGACCGAGGCCGAACAGCGTGCCGGAAACCACCTGCACGCCGTGCGTGAAAATGCGCCCGAAGAAGCCGGCGTCGATGGCATATTTGACGATCAGCACCCCGGCGATGGCCAGCGTGATGCCGCCCGCCCAAATCGGCAGTTTCTTGCCGAACAGCTCCTCGAAACGTGACGCCATGCTGCGCGGCAGAGCGGGAGGCGTGGCGGGCGCGACGGTTGCGGTCTCGCCCGTCGGTGCGGCAAGAGGTGTTTCCGGTTCGACTTTCGGCTCTGGTTCCACTTCCGGTTCGACAACTGCCATCTCGGGTTCCACTGCCGCCGGGGCAGCTGCCTCCTCCGGCTTGGGCACTTCCTGCGTGACAATGGACCCGGCGCTCCCCGCATCCGCCTTGGCCGCAGCGCGCGGCTCATCGGGTTCGGGTGGCGGTGCCACCGGCACGGAGACCGGTATGGCGGGCGTCTGCGTCCAGGCAACTGGAGGGGTCGCCACAGGTGACTGCCCGGGCTCGTCCTTCGGCGGCAGCATCCCGGTAAGGCGCTGCAATGCGCCGATCCGATTCGCCGCCTCGGCCAATGTCGCTTCCGCGCGCTTCAACCGGCTTCTTGTGTCGGCCAACCGGATGAACAGCACCAGGATTGCAAGGAAAGCGAAGAAAGATGACATGGCGAGATCCCCTGATCCGCAACGGCCTAGCACGCAATTAAACAACGTTCAATTAAAATATTAGACAGTGATTAATTAACCATATATCCATTCCCCAAGGCTAGTTTGAGGCAAAGGGGAATGCGCATGAAAGACGGTTTCGTCAGCCGACTGGTGGATGATCTTGAGGCACCGGTCGAGGCGCGGGGGTTTGGCACCGGCTGGATTTCCGGCTTTTTCGCGCTGGTGCTCAGTGTCGTGGGCCTCGCCTTCGTCGCGGCGCTGCGCTGGCCTGGCTGGTTCGCCATGCCGGAGCTGGAAGCCATCCGCAGCTGGGGCGGCTTCCGCTTGCTGACCCATTTCACCCTGCTCGGGGGCTATACCCTCGCGCTGCTCAGCATGCTGCTGCGCCCGCACAAGGCCATCGGCATGGCGGCCCTGGTGATCGCGCTGGGGGCATCGATTCTCGGCGGATCACATGTCGCGGCGCATGAGGCAAACAGCTGGGGTATCTTCTTCGGCGTCGATTTCTTCGCGGTAAACATGGTCGCCACGGGCCTGATGTTCGCCCCGGTAGAACGACTGTTCCCGCACCGCCCGGCGCAGCGGCTGTTCCGCAGCGAATGGCGCGAGGATCTGTTCTATTATTTGCTCAGCTCGATGCTGGTGCAGCTGATCACCTTCCTCGCGCTCGCACCCTCGGGCTATATCAATGCGCATGATCAGGTGATCGGCGAGGTGCGCGGCTGGGTCGGCGGACTCCCCTGGCTAGTGCAGTTCGTCATGGCGATGTTCCTCACCGATCTCGCGCAATACTGGTTCCACCGGCTGTTCCACCGCATCCCGTTCCTCTGGGGCTTCCACGCGGTGCATCATTCGGCGAAGTCGATGGACTGGCTGGCCGGCGCGCGGATGCATTTCATCGAGATCGTGATGCTGCGGGGGGTGACGTCGCTGCCGCTGCTGACGCTGGGCTTCGCGCCGTCGGTGATGCAGGCCTATGTCGGACTGGTTTATGTCTATTCCTCGCTGGTTCACGCCAATCTGCGGGGGGACTTCGACGGCCTTGGCAATTGGGTTGTCGTTCCCCGCTTTCACCACTGGCACCATGCCCTGGAGGATGAGGGTATCGACAAGAACTTCGCCATCCATTTTCCGTGGATCGACCGCATCTTCGGCACCTTCTTCCTGCCCAAAGGTCGCTGGCCGAGCGATTACGGCGTCCCTGAAGCGGTGCCCCAGGGTTACCTCGCACAGCTGCGCGATCCCTTTGTACGCAGTGCGGCGCAGCCGGCCGAATAGCGATGGCCCGCCGATCCGACCACAGCCGAGCCGAACTGACAGCGATGATCCTCAGCGAGGGCCATCGCCAGTTGGCCGCGGTTGGCTACGCGCACTTTTCAGCGCGCGAGCTGGCCAAGCGCATCGGCTATTCGGTGGGTACGCTCTACAACGTATTTGGTTCGCTCGATCAGCTCATGCTGGGGCTGAACGGCGTCACGCTCACTGCCTGGCGCAGCTATCTCGAAACCCGGTTGCTGCTGGCGGAGGAAGACCGGCTGAAAATCGCGATCAGCGCCTATTTCGAGTTCGCCATATTGAACCGCCACGCATGGACTGCGCTATACGACTTTCGCCTGCCCGATGATGTTCCAGCGCCGGAAGACTACAAGAACAAAGTTAAGGCGATTTTCGATGTTGTCATTGCGGAAATCGCGGCAGTGCTGGCAATTGACCAGCGCGACCATGCCCCGGCTTTGGCTCGATCCCTGCTTGCGAGCGTTCATGGGCATTGCTTCTTCACGATCAACGATACCTTTGCCTTCCTCGGAGAAGAAGATCCACTCGGAGCCGCCTACGCCAGGGTTGTGGAAGCAATCGCGGCCTGCAATGCCTCCGGAATGGAATCGGGATAGTTCTTGTTTCTCAAGTTCGAAGTGTTCCGTTGACGACAAACGTCTGTACTGACTTCGCGCCACTTAAATTCCTTCTTCGTCGCCCGTCTCCAGAGACATCCAAACTTCACATCCGTTAAGCTGACAGCAGTTCACATTGCTATGGCGAAGGTGTAGTGTTCATCATCGTCGAGCGCGGCGCGACATATTTCCTCTGGCCAGCTAACCTTGGAATCCTCAAAAATGGCAGTCCTCTGCCATTTCCTGCCAGACAAGGGGCATGGGCAAGGGCTCGATTTTTTCGTGCCTCGAAATTCTATCCGGGTTTACAGTCGAATTGAAAACAGGAAATTTGCGAGAGGAATTTACGATGGCGCAATTGCAAGCCGATCGCGACGTGGTGCCACAGCAGGCATTTGATGCGATCGTTGTCGGGGCTGGATTCGCCGGCATGTACATGCTGCACAGGCTGCGTGGACTGGGCCTTTCCGCGCAAGTGATCGAAGCTGGCACAGGCGTGGGCGGCACCTGGTACTGGAACCGGTATCCCGGAGCGCGGGTGGACATCGAAAGCATGGAATACAGCTTTTCCTTCGATCCGGAACTGGAGCGCGAATGGCGCTGGAGCGAGCGTTATGCGCCCCAGCCCGAACTGCTGCGCTATGCCAATCATGTGGCCGATCGCTATGATCTGCGCCGCGACATCAAGCTGGAAACGCGGGTGGTGGCTGCCGCGTTTGACGAGAGCGCCAACCGTTGGACGGTGATGACCGACGCTGGAGACAGCCTCTCCGCACGATTCTGCATCATGGCCACAGGCTGTCTTTCCACACCCAAAGACCTTGAATTCGAGGGCATCCGTGACTTCACGGGGCCGATCTACAAAACCTTCGCCTGGCCGCGCGACGGGGTCGATTTCACCGGGCAGCGCGTGGGGATCATCGGCACGGGCTCATCGGGCATCCAAACGATCACCGTGGTCGCGGAGCAGGCAGCGCAGTTGACCGTTTTCCAGCGCACTGCCAACTACAGCTCCCCGGCCTGGAACGGGCCGGTCACGCCAGACGATTATGCCGACTGGGACGCCAATCGGGATGCCTATCGCGCCGAAGCCCGCACCCAGCCCGTCGCCGCCCGTTTTAACATGACCGGGGACCTGGCGCTGGACGCAACACCCGAGGAACGGCAGTCAGAGTTCGAGCGCCGCTGGCGCCTCGGGGGCATTCAGGCGGGATACGCCTATGCCGATGTCGGCACCGACCGTGCGGCCAACCAGATTGCCGCGGATTTTTTCGCGAGCAAGATTCGCGAGACCGTGCACGACCCCGAAACCGCCGCGACGCTGACCCCGGACACGGCGGTTTATCCCTTCGCGACCAAGCGGATTTGCGTCGATACCGGATATTATCAGGTGTTCAACCGCGACACGGTGTCGCTGGTCGACATCCGAAAAGACCCGATCGAACGAATCACCACAGACGGCATCAGCACGGCGACGCGGGACTTTGCTTTCGACGCCCTCATCATCGCCACCGGCTTTGACGCAATGACGGGCACGCTCAACAGCATCGACATTCGCGGGCGCGGTGGGTTGGCGTTGCGGGACAAATGGGCGGAGGGGCCGCGCAGCTATCTGGGGCTTTGCGTGGCGGGGTTCCCCAACCTGTTCACGATCACCGGCCCCGGCAGCCCTTCCGTACTGACCAACATGATCATGTCCATCGAACAGCATGTGGAATTCATCGCCGATGCCATCGCCCATCTGGACAGTCACCAGTTGAGCGTGATCGAGGCTACCCCGAAAGCGGAGAGCGAATGGGTCGCCCATGTCAACGAAGTGGCGGATACCACGCTCTTTCCGCAGGCGAACAGCTGGTATATGGGTGCCAACGTGCCGGGCAAACCGCGCGTCTTCCTGCCCTATGTCGGCGGGTTTCCGCTTTATGTGGAGGCGTGCAACGATATTGTGGCGAACGGGTATCGGGGGTTTGTGCTGGCCACGGCCTGATACTCTATCCGGGTACAAAATGCTGTGTAAGCCTTTCAGGCAAAGGGAAATGCGGACACCGAGCATCGCAGCGCGGCGCTTTACGGAACGGCAGGCGCAAACCCGCTTTTCAGAAAGCGCTCCGCCAGCCCGGCCAGGAACGCCGCGCCTTGCGGCATGACGCTCTCATCGACCATCATCCGGGTCGAATGGATGCCGCAGCAGCTGGCCCAGTCTTCACCCGCCTGCGCCACGCCGAGGAAGAACATCGCGCCCGGCACCTTGTCGAGCACATAGGCGAAGTCTTCCGCCCCCATGATCGGATCACCGAGCCGGTGAAACGCCGCTTCTCCGAATAACGCGCGGGCGGTTTGCTCGCCGAAGTCGACCGCGCGCGGATCGCAGATGGTGACCGGGAAACCTTCCTCGACCGTCACCTCGGCGGTCAGCCCATGCGCCCCGGCGATGCCGGCGGCAAGGAGGCGCACCGAATCGGCGAGCCGGCTGCGGTGCTCGCGCGAGAGCGAGCGCATCGTCCCGCGCAGCACCGCGCGGTCGGGAATTACATTATGCGTGCTGCCCGCGTGGATGCTGGCGATTGTCACCACGACGGGATCGTGGGCATCGAACTGGCGGGTCACCATGGTCTGCATCGCGGTGACGATCTCGCAGGCGACGGGCACCGGGTCGCGCGTCTGGTGCGGCATCGAGGCGTGACCGCCCGCGCCGCCAACGGTCACTTCGAGCATGTCGGCGGCAGCGAGCAGCGGCCCGGCGCGCCCGGCGATCAGCCCATGCGGGGCATTGGGCATAACGTGGAGGGCGAAGGCGGCTTCGGGCAGCGGATCCAGCAGGCCATCGTCCAGCATGAAGCGCGCGCCGTGAAAGCCTTCTTCGCCCGGCTGGAACATGAAGCGCACTTCACCTTTGATGGAAACAGCGCGGGCGCAGAGCAATTCCGCGGCGCCGGCGAGCATCGCGGTATGCGCATCGTGGCCGCAGGCGTGCATCGCATTGGCAACGGTCGAGGCGAACGGCAGGCCGGTTTCCTCAGGCATCGGCAGCGCGTCCATGTCGCCGCGCAGCAGCACCGAGCGGCCGGAACCGCCGCCGCCGCGCAAGGTTGCCACCAAGCCGGTCGTCGAGGGGCCTTCGCGCCACTCCAGGGGGAGATGAGCCAGCGCGGCGCGGACCTTGTCGCGGGTCTTGGGCGTGTGCAGGCCAAGTTCCGGCTCGGCATGAATCGCGCGGCGCAGGGTTGTGATGCGCTCGGCGATGGCGCCAGCTTCGGCGATGAGCGTTTGCGTCATCAGCGATTCTCCTTTGCGGTAGCGGCGGAGATCATAACGCCGGTCAGTCCCCTGTCGAGCGGCGTGCGGGAATCGTTCGGCGAATTACAGCCGGGCGACGATCCGCTTCGCCGCTGCATTGTGCATCATCACCGAACCGACCAGCAGCAGGTTGAGCACAACCGCCTGGTAGATGAAGAAATAGAGCGGACTGCCGGCAAGCATCGAGCCGCCGAGCACCAGCGCACGCGGATTGGGGCCGAGGAATTTTAGCATCAGCAACAGCGGCGGCGCTTCCGCCCGCACCTCGGCGCGCAAGCGCTCGAGCGCGGCGGGATCGGCGGCGTCGAGCGCGGAATCGATCCGCAAGGCGTGAGGGGTCATGCCGCTGGCCAGCCGGAGATAGCCGGCGACGATGCCGGCAAATCCGGTCTTGCCGACGTCGCCACCGGCCTGGTGGGTGTTGCGCAGCCACGGCGTGCCATAAACCCACCACTGATACTGGCGCCGCTGCACCTCAACATGGTTGGATTGGACGATGTGGCTGATGCCGGCCGTCAGCATGATCGGCCAGGCAATCCAGCCAAGCTGCGGCAACAGCACCCACAGCATGACGAAATAGAGCACGATGTGGCTGCTGTAATCGCAGATGCCGTCGATCAGTTCGCCCATCGGACTGGCTTTGCCGGTGATGCGGGCGAGATCGCCGTCGGCGCCATCCACCACGTGCCAGCTCATGTGAAGCGCAAGGCCGAGCAGGGCCGTCAGCGGCCAGCCCGGCGTGGCGTAGACGATGGCTGCGGCGACGACCAGCAGGCCGCCGCACACCGAAACCACGTTGGGCGTCAGCGGAGTTTTCGCCAGCTGCAGCGCCAGCCGCCAGGCGAGCGGATGGTAGAGGTAATAGTTCAGCGGATCCTGCAACTCGCGAGGCCGCAGCGGCCGGGCCGATGCGGTCGGCGCACTGCCGTCAGGCTGACTGAAATTGCTTCCCGGCGTCACTGCTTCGGCCAACCGACCCTCCTGCCTGAAATCTTGTTTCGCCGACCCATATCCCCCCGGCTGAAACAATTTCGCGAACCAATAGTTGAATAAGAATCGTGGTGAGAAGCTGCTTCTCCTTTTTTGATCCTATAGAGGGTTTGTCTTGACCGAACAGAGCATCCGAGGCTTTCGCGCAACTGAATTATGCATCGAGCAGAAGGACTTGGTTCCCCGGCGAGCGGTTTTGGTCTTCGCCGGCGTTACTAATGCGTCCCGGAATGTCGCTGGGGTGCCGGCCGCGGCACGTGCGGTGCGAGTGGTGGCCAAGGCCGGAATCAGGGAATGCTGGATTGTGGCCGGGGCGGTCTGGCAGCCGAACGAATTGATTCGCGGGGAAGTGGAGAGGCTCGCCGGCGCCACGATTGTCTCTTGGCTGCCGGCCGAAGAGTTATCCGCAATTTTTTCCGATGACGGCATATTGCTGGTGGCCGGCGAAAGTCTGGTCGCGGCGGGAAACATGCATGATGCGCTGGCGGACAATTCGGTGCTCCCGATCGGTCTCGAGTTTGCTGCTGCTGCCGGTGGCCACCAGATATTCGAACGCATCGCCGCAGCGCGGGCTGCTGGCGAGCTTGATGATGCTGAACTCCGGATTGTCGCGTCCACCACCAAGCCGAGCGATGGCATCGTTTCGCGTAAGTTGAATCGGCCGATCTCGCAGGCGATCTCGCGCCGGCTGCTTAAATGGCCGGGAATCCGCCCCATTCACGCTACCGCGGTAACAACATTCCTGGCGGTCGCAATGGTTCTGAGCCTGTTGGCCGGGGGGGATGCCGGGCTGATCGCCGGCGCCATGCTCTTCCAGGCAGCATCGATATTCGACGGCGTCGACGGCGAGATCGCGCGCGCCACATTCCGCACTTCGCGCCGGGGCGCCATGGCCGACAGTCTGGTCGATGCGGCGACAAACATCGGATTCATCGGCGGCGTTGTCGTTAACCTGTGGATTCAAGGCAACACCTTTGCAGCGATGGTGGGCGCGGCAGGGCTCGCAATGATGGCAATCGGCCTGTTTCTGATAGGCCGGAGGGCCCGTTCCGGCACCGGGAAATTCACGTTTAATGCTGTCAAAGATCACTTTCGCGGACCCAAATCGCGCCCGATGCAATGGCTTATATGGCTGACAATGCGTGATTTTTATGCTCTGGCGGCAGTGCTGTTCGTGGTCACTGGATTCGCTGCCGAAGGCTTGGTCGCTTTCGGTGTCATTGCTTCTGGCTGGTTGGTAGTGGTGTTGGCTGTGTTAATGCGCAGGAGAGCATGAGCGATGCAAACCACTTGCTTTTGGCGCGCGATTTCACAATGAGGGCGCAAATCCACCCGGATCGAGAGCGTCCGTCTGAAGGGATCAATTTGATGAAGCCAATCAAGGTTGCCGTGATCGGCGTGGGCAACTGCGCCAGCTCGCTGGTGCAGGGGGTGGCCTATTACCGTTCGAATAATTCGTCACAAGGTCTGATTCATGATCGAATCGGCGGCTATGGCGCGGGCGATGTCTCGTTCGTCATGGGCGTCGATGTCGATAGCCGCAAAGTTGGCAAGGACATTTCCGAGGCGATCTTCTCCGCCCCGAACTGCACGGCGGTTTTCCACGAAAACGTGCCTGTCAGCGGGGCCAAGGTGATGATGGGCCGGATTCTCGATGGCGTCGCCGAACATATGACCGGCATGGGTGAGCGCGGCTTCATGCTGGACGATGCGCCAGAAGCGACCAAGGCCTCGATTGTCGCAGCGCTAAAGGCGAGCGGCGCCGAAGTCATGCTGAACTTCCTCCCGGTCGGCTCGGACACAGCGACGGAATTCTATATGGAATGCGCGCTTGAGGCCGGCGTTGCGGTTGTAAACTGCATGCCGGTGTTCATCGCCAGCCGGCCGGAATGGGAACGCCGTTTCGCCGAGAAGCGCATCCCGATCGTCGGCGACGACATCAAGGCGCAGATCGGCGCAACGATCGTCCACCGCGTGCTGTCCAGCCTGTTCGGTGCGCGCGGCGTCAATGTCGAGCGGACTTATCAGCTCAACACCGGCGGCAATACGGATTTCATGAACATGCTGGATCGTCAGCGGCTCGGCAGCAAGAAAGTTTCGAAGACCGAAGCAGTTCAGGCCATGCTCGCCCAGCGGCTCGCGGATGAGAACATCCATGTCGGCCCGTCGGACTATGTTCCCTGGCAGAAGGACAACAAGCTCTGCTTCCTGCGGCTCGAAGGCAATCAGTGGGGCAATGTCCCGATGAACCTGGAATTGCGGCTGTCGGTGGAAGACAGCCCCAATTCCGCCGCCTGCGTGCTTGATGCTATTCGCTGCTGCAAGATCGCGCTCGAGCGCGGTGAAGGCGGGGCGCTGATCGGTCCGTCAGCCTATTATTGCAAGCATCCACCGCTGCAGTTCAACGACGATACCGCAGGTCAGATGGTCGAGGAATATATCGCAGAAGCGGCCTTGGCGGCAGAATAACGCCGGCCAACGCCTGACGGAAAACCCTGATGGATGCCCTGATTATTGCTGCTGGCTATGGCAGCCGCCTGCGCGAAGTTGCAGATTCGAAACCGCTGGCGACGATTGCCGGAGTGCCGCTGCTGGAACTCGGCGTGCGGCAGGCGCGTGCGGCCGGTGTGGAACGCGTGGTCGTGGTGACCGGACACCACGCGGTCGAAATCGAAAAATTCCTGCCATCCCTTTCCGCCCGCGCTGGCATCCCCGTGGTTTCCGAAAGGCTGCAGCACTGGTCAACGCCGAACGGCCATTCGGTGATGGTCGGCGCGGCGCGGATAGAGGGGGATTACCTCCTGATGATGGCCGACCACATCTTTGAGGCATCGATCCTCCAGCGGCTGGCGCGCGAGGGAACGAAGAGCCGGGGCGTGACGCTCGCAATAGACCGGCGCACGGATAATCCTCTCGTCGATCCCGAAGACGCCACTTGGGTCAAGACCGATTCCGATGGGCGGATCGAGGCCATCGGCAAGACAATCTCCCATTATGACGCGGTCGATTGCGGCGCCTTCCTGGCGACACCCGAACTTGCGCGGGCCATCCAGGCCACCATCTCCGAGGGCAAGAGCGGCAGCCTGTCCGAGGGCATGCAGCGCCTTGCCGACGCAGGGCGAGCGGCGACCATGGATATTGGTGACGCCTGGTGGCTCGATGTCGATGATGCGCGCGCCCATGCTCTGGCGGAAGCGGAAGCGCCGGCGCGGCTACCCGAAATATATCGGTAATACCAAGTCTCAATGGTCGGAATCCATGAGACCGCGCCCCGCCGGGGAGGGGCGTAATGTGTCAGCGCTAGTGGACCTGGCATAAAGGCAGGTATCCGCCCGGTCAGGGGTATTTCATCTGGACCCGGCTGGTCAGGCTGGCGCGGGGTACACTGAGCCTTACCGAACGGAACGATGGCAAGCCGGCAAATGTTGCCGGGTTGTTGGAAAAGCCGAATCCTTCCGCCGGAAAGCCAATCCCTGTCCGGTCGAATTTCTGGTTCGCGTTTTCATCATGATACAGCGCCAGCGCATATACTCCCGGCTTCGGCACGAAAATGCAGGCACGGGTAGTTCCCGGGACAGCGTGGACGCGACCGACATAGAGCGAGCCGTTCTTTATAAGAAATTTGCGGGACACGTCCTCGTATAGCGTGACCGCGAGCAGACCGTTGCCGCTGCGCACGCCCTCGGCCACAACATTGAGCCAATGAGCGCTTGCCGGGCCAGTGCAGCCCGGAGGCGGGGATGGGGCCGCGGCTTCGGCAGTCGCTGAGCTCGCGGCACTTACCGCAACACCAAGCGCAATGATCACAGCGTGTAAGCGTCTCGGCATGGGCATTGTCGATTTAATCCTGATGGTTAACGAACGAACGACGCTGAAACTTCGGTGGTTGTATGCAAGCGAGCAGGCCTGAAACCCTCCGCCCGGGCTGGATCTATCTGATTCGCGGCGTGAATAAATCGTGAATTAGGCAGAATTGCGTCACAACGCATCCCCGAGTGGATTTTCGACTTTCGGCGTACAGCAGATCAGATTTCCATCCTCCAGCGTGACTATCAGATCCGCCAGTGCCGACAGCGTTCCCCGGTGGCCAATAATGAGGATGGTCGTGCGCCCGCGCAGCCGCAGGACGGCCTCGGCGATGGCGCGTTCGTTGTCGGCGTCCAGTGCGCTGGTCGCTTCGTCGAGGATCAGCAGTTCGGGCCCACGCAACAAAGCCCGGGCCAGGACGATCCGCTGGCGCTCTCCGCCCGACAGCTGCCCCCCCCCCGGCCAGCGTTCGCCACTCGCAATGCAGCAATGCGGACCATGCCCGGCTGCGCAGGCCATCGACCAGCGCCGCCTCGAAACTCTGCCCCACTATCGAGCGCGCGTAAACGATCCGCTCTCGCAGCCGTACCAGCGCAAACAGCGCCAGCAGCGCTGCCGGGTCTATCGGCACGCCGATCGCGGCAAGCCGCTCCGCCAGCCCTTCAGCCGGGCCGCCGCCGAGCGCCGCCAGCATCGGCACCAGCAGCACCAACCCCGCCCCCTCGGTCGCTGCCGCTGCGAGCATGGCGAGGCCGAGCCTGGCCGCAGGCCAGCAGTGGTGGTGCGGCTTGAGCAAGGTGGGGGGGGACCGGTTATAGGCGAGCGGTTTCGCGGCTGACCGCGGTTTTGGCAAGCAGCCACGCAGGTAACTCAGACCTGATTGGATCCCTCGACATAATTGACGAATCGCGCGGTCAGCAAGCCGCGTGGTAGCGCAAGTTCCACGTTGAAGAATTTCTGCTTGTCGACTTCGGTCTGCGCCGGAAAATCTTCGAGAGCGGCACGCAAGCGCGAAACATCGAGCATCGCGGCAAGCCGTTCATCGGCCGCGATCCGGTCAAGCTCGGCGAGGTAATCGGCGCGCCGCCGCCCGACGCGCAGATGCCAGTCCGAATCCCAGCGGCCGTTGAGGCGGTTGATCCGCTGCTCTTCGGGCATGATGCCGCGCGCCATTTCCTTGGCCAGCCACCGCATCGTGCCATCACGCATGAACAGTTCCACCGGCAATCCGTAGCAAAATTCAACGAAGGGCCGGTAGGCCATCGGGTCGCGCTGGGCGACGCCATACATCTGTTCGAACGCCTGGTAGATTTCCGCGGTTTCGGAATGATGATTTTGGAACAGGAGCTTCTGGGCGTGGCGGCGGTTCCATGGTTGGTAGCGGTCGTACACCAGGCCCGAATTCTTCAGCCGCTGTTCCGCTCCCGACGCGATCCGGAATTCCTGATTGAGTGGACACATCATTTTGTGCGGCAGCTCCTGCCCCGGGTGCCAGAGCCGCATCAGTAACTTCCACAGGCTATCGGGCAGCAGCGGTACGAGGCTCAGAGCGATAAATCGCCGAAGTATAGAGCGATCGTCATGCGGATGGCGCGACAGAGCTAGCCACAGCTGCCGCCACCGGCCCGTCAGGAAATATTCGACGAAGCCCCAGTCGCCCTTGTCGCTGAAAGTGAAATTTCCCCACTCGGCAAGCAGCAGGACATCACAGCCGCGAGCCTGCGCGGCCGAAAACAGGCCGTGGAAGACATACATATTGCACAGCCCTGGAGGGGCTGCGCCCATCAGATGGAAGAAGTCGTTCCAGCGGTGGTCGTGTTCGTAGCCTTCATTGGCGGTGAAATGCGGTTCCAGCCCGGGATGCATTGTCGCGAAAGCCCTGACAAACGGGCGTTCGTCGCCGCTCATCCCCCGCTCGACAATTCCATCGAAGCCATCTTCGGGATGGAAGGTGAACGTCGGCAGCGTCTGTCCGGCGGGCAGCGCGGCCAGTGCC
Organism: Novosphingobium sp.; assembly: GCA_031368085.1. Lineage (GTDB taxonomy): Bacteria > Pseudomonadota > Alphaproteobacteria > Sphingomonadales > Sphingomonadaceae > Novosphingobium. The sequence goes on from JANLQW010000022.1 coordinate 15,538, forward strand.
CGTACCGCGACCTGCGGTGAATCGAGGCCGCTGGAAAGCGTTGTGCCGGGATTGCGGAAGCCGGCCAGCGATACCCGCACGGCTTCGTCGAGCAGGTCGGCGGCGCGGGAAAGGTAATCGGCGTCGCTATCCATGCGCACGTCAGGCAAGGCGGACAGATCGTAGTATTGGCGCAATTTCCGCGGTCTGGCCCGCTGCAATTCAACAATGGAGCCCATGGGAACCCGGGCTATGTCTTCGAACCAACTCGACCCGACATCGGTGAAATTAAACATCGCACTATCGGCGACGCGTTGATTGTTCAGTCGCCGGGCGATGCCAGCGGCAAACAAGGCGCGCGGTACCGAGGAAGCTGCTGCCAAACTCTCATCATAATAATAGCATAGCGGCGGCGCCCGTAACGGACTTCGCGAGAGGCGCAGCGTATGTGCACGCGGATCGGCGATAATCGCGCAATATTCGCCAATTATTCTACAGTCGGCATCGCCGCCCCACTTGAGGACCGCCAATCCGTAAAGCTGCGCGGGGGTGCAGGCAGCTACCCCCAACTCAGTCGCTATCGCAGGAGCGTTATCGAAATAGCCGTGGAAGACTGAGTATCTATCACCGGGCAATGCAGCCGGGTGCCAGCTGCGCGCCAGAGCGGAACTGGGTACAAGCGGACGGTAAGCGAAACACAGAGCGTCTATCTCAACCGATGCGGCAAGCCCGCCGATACCAGCACACAGCGAAACCCCAAGTCTCCCCGCCATCCCGTCAAACCGCTGATTTGGAACCTTATCCCAAGGCCAGGCAAATGCCAGCACTGCGGATTACATTGCCCAAGTCGCGTTCGTCATGCTCACTGCTGCCGGATGATGCGTTGCAAGGCTAGCACAATAAAGCGCATTAAGGCCACCTCGAACAATCACGATTTTCGGCTGCCTTTGGGCGCTTGATCGGGTCGTCGGGCTACCGGGTCGAGGATTTGGGCATTCGACGGTGTTTGGTGGCGGCTGTTCCAGGGCCGTGTGATGGCCTTTTGGAGG
>JANLQW010000023.1:0-4780 GCA_031368085.1 Novosphingobium sp.
CCTCCAAAAGGCCATCACACGGCCCTGGAACAGCCGCCACCAAACACCGTCGAATGCCCAAATCCTCGACCCGGTAGCCCGACGACCCGATCAAGCGCCCAAAGGCAGCCGAAAATCGTGATTGTTCGAGGTGGCCTTAATATAATTCCCCGCGGCTCTCCAACCCTCAAGCTGCCTCCAGCCGCGGTATCCGCTTCAGTTCCTCCGCCAGGTCGCGTTCGGCGATTTGCAGGTCGTAGCGCTTCTGCAGGGTGAGCCAGATGTCCGGGCCGTTGCCGCACAGCTTGCCGATGCGCAGCGCCATGCCCGCAGTGACCGGCTGCTTCTCGTTGAGAATGTCGTAGAGCGTCTGGCGCGAGATGCCGAGCAGGCGGGCGATTTCGGTCTTGGGGCGGCCGAGCGCCGGGAGCACGTCCTCGCGCAGCATCTCGCCGGGGTGGATCGGGCGGATGGCCCAGAGGCGCTTGGTGGTCATTAGTGGTAGTCCTCCAGATCGACATCGACAGCATCGTCGCAATCCCAGCCGAATGTTACCCGCCAGTTCCCCGATGCATCAACGGCGAAGCGGCCCTTATCCCGGCCCTTGAGGCCGTGAAACCGCAGACCGGGAGCGTTCATTTCGTCCGGCAGGCGCGCGGAATCGAGTTGCAGCAGAATGCGTTCGAGCCGCTGGACATTGGGTACGCTCAGCTTCGAGGCATCACCCTGCTCGACAAAGCGGCGCAGGGCCTTGCTCCGGAATGAGCGCATCATCGCTGTATGCTATTGCCTTACAATGCAGATGTCAAGCAATGCCTGACGGCTCATTGTCATTGGTCGCCGCCCACCCTACCCGTGCTTGCGATCCCGCGTCGATTCAACCATCCCCGGCGCCAGGAACCCGATCGGGTTCACATCCATCGCCCGGCGTTTCAGTTCGCTCTTCATCTTGGCGTATTCTTCTTCCATCTCCGGGGTGACGGTGGCGCGGCTGTCTTTCAGGGCCTCGGTGAAATGGGCGCCCGTCACTTCCGTGGCGTCCTCGCCCATCGTGCGGATGGCGATCAGGCCGGCGCGGCGGACCACGTCCTCGAGATCGGCGCCGGTGAAGCGGTCGGTCTCGGCGGCGACTTTGGCGAGATCCACGTCGGCTGCCAGCGGCATTTTCGCGGTGTGGATCTTGAGGATATGCGCGCGCCCCGCCTCGTCGGGGGTGCCTACGTAAATCAGCTCGTCGAGCCGGCCGGGTCGCAGCAGGGCGGGATCGACCAGCCCCGGACGGTTGGTCGCGCCGATCAGCACGATCGAGTTGAGCGCCTCCATCCCGTCCATTTCAGCCAGGATGGTGTTGACCACCCGCGCTGTCACCTGCGGCTCGCCCATGGAGCCGCCGCTGCCGCGTGCCGGCACCAGGCTGTCGATTTCGTCGATGAAGATGACGCAGGGCGCGACCTGGCGGGCACGGGCAAACAGGCGCGAGAGCTGCTGTTCGCTCTCGCCGTACCACTTCGACAGCAGGTCGGACGATTTGACCGAGATAAAGTTGGCTTCCGCCTCCTTGGCGACCGCCTTGGCCAGCAGGGTCTTGCCGGTGCCGGGCGGGCCATAGAGCAGGAAGCCCTTGGCGGGGCGAATGCCGAGGCGGCGGAAAGCGTCGGGATTGCGCAGCGGCAGCTCGACGCCTTCCTTCAGGCGCATCTGCGCCTCGCCTAGCCCGCCGATATCGTCCCAGCCGACGGTGGGCACCTGCACCATCACTTCCCGCATCGCCGACGGCTGGACGCGCTTGAGCGCTTCGAGGAAATTTTCGCGGGTGACCGAGAGGCTTTCCAGCACTTCGACGGGGATCGTCTGCGCTTCAAGATCGAGTTGCGGCATGATCAGCCGCACCGCCTCGATCGCCGCCTCGCGGGCCAGCGCCGCGATATCGGCGCCAACGAAACCATGCGTGGTGCGGGCCAGCTCATCGAGGCTGACGTCCGAGGAGAGCGGCATGCCACGAGTGTGAATGCCGATGATCTCCCGGCGGCCGGATTCGTCCGGCACGCCGATGACGATCTCGCGGTCGAACCGGCCGGGGCGGCGCAGCGCCTCGTCGATCGCTTCGGGGCGGTTGGTGGCGGCAATCACGACGATGCCGGCCCCGGCGTGCAGCCCGTCCATCAGCGTCAGCAACTGCGCGACGAGGCGCTTTTCCGCTTCGCCGGAAACCTGGCCGCGCTTGGGGGCGATCGAATCGATCTCGTCGATGAACAGGATCGAGGGCGCGGATTTGGCCGCTTCCTCGAAAATCTCGCGCAGCCGCTTCTCGCTCTCGCCGTAAGCCGAACCCATGATTTCCGGGCCGTTGATGGTGAGGAAATTGGCCTCGCTCTCATTGGCGACGGCGCGGGCGAGCCGGGTCTTGCCGGTGCCTGGCGGCCCATGCAGCAACACCCCGCGCGGCGGATCGACGCCGAGCCGGATGAACAGCTCGGGATAGCGCAGAGGCAGCTCGACCATTTCGCGCAGCTGGCGGATGGTATCGCCCATGCCGCCAACGTCGTCGTAATTGACATCGGCGCGGTGGCCGCGCGCCTCCTCGAATTCCTCGCGCAGTTCGACTTCGGTGTTCTCGTCGATATGGACGATGCCCTTGGGAGTGGTCGCCACCACCCTCAGGCGAATCTGGGTGAGCGCAAAGGCGGGCGCGTTGAACATGCGGGCAACCTGCGGGGGCATGTCGCGCACCTGCTGCTGGCCGGTAGTGGCGACGACATCGCCGGCGACCAGCGGACGGCCGAAGAAATTCTTTTGCAGTGCCTGCGCTGGCCCCTGCAGGCGCATCTCGCGCTGCGCCGGGGCGAAGATGACGCGTTGCGCCGGGCGCGATTCGGCCTTGCGGATAACGACATGATCGCCCGAGCCGACCTCGGCATTGGCGCGCTGCAGCCCGTCGAGACGGATTACTTCGAGGCCTTCGTCCTCGGGATAGGGCAGCACGGCGCGAGCCGCAGTGGTGCGCTTGCCGACTATTTCGACAACGTCACCCTCGGTAATCCCGATCGCTCCCATCGCCGATTTGGGCAGGCGGGCAATGCCGTGGCCGCTCTCTTCCTGGCGCGAGGCCGCGACCTGCAGCTTTACGGAACGTTCATCCACCACAGCTGCTGCTGCTTCGGCCATGTGCGTAATCCCCAGATTGCCTTAGACCCCAAGCTAGGGACTGGCTGTCCGAAATTCAAATGGGCATTGCAAAGTGCCTGGGCTTCGTGGAGACCGGTCCGGCGCACTGGCCTGAAAGAAAAAAGGCCCGATCATTGCTGACCGGGCCTTGAAGTTTTGGGAGAGGATGCCTGAAAAGGCACGATCTGTATCGTTCAATCCTGAAAATGCTGCAAGTGCGAAATGCGCATTATCACTTGCGGTTTATGCAACTCTAAGGTTTGCGGGCCGATCTTTCAGTGCGCCAGCAGCAGCGGCAGCGCCGCATGCTGTTCGAGAAAGAAGCGCGTCACGCCGCCGAACAGATATTCCCGCATGCGGCTTTTGCCATAGGCGCCCATCACCAGTAATTCACCCCCCAAGCGCGAGACGGCACCGGCGAGCGTCTCTTCGGTGGATCCCGATCGGGTCAGCTCGCTCAGTTCGGCCTTGATCCCATGGCGCGAGAGATAGCTGACCGCTTCGGTGGGCGGGAAGCCGCCAGGCTTTTCCGTGACCGTCAGCAGATGGACGTCCTGGCAAAGGGCCAGGAGGGGCACTGCGAAGCGCAGCGCCAGCGCTGCCTCATTACCGCCGTCCCAGGCGATGCAAGCTGCGGCGAGTGGGAAATCCAGCCGGGCCTCGTCCGGCAGCACTAGCACCGGGGTGCGCGCAACCAGCGCCAGTTCGCCGGCGAGGCCGCTGGAGCGCGAGAGGATAATGACATCGGCCAGCCGGGCCGCCGTCGCCAGCGCATCGACCGGTTGGGATTCGCTGCGAACGAGATCAAAGGGTACGCCTTGTCCGGCTAGCTGCGCCGTGATCGCATCGGCGCTCGCGTCATCATCGGCAATTGCCTGCTGCAACGCCTCCGAGGCGACATAGGAGCCGCCAAGAGGATCCATCGCGATGAACCGGGTTACCGGCGTATCGACCAGCACCGTCACATGACTGCCGGTCATCCGTGCGATCGACAGGGCCGTTTCGAGCCGGGGGGCCATCGCGGGCAAGCGATCGGCATAGACTAGAATTGAACGCATGAAATTTCTCCCTTGGTAAGGGGTATCATTCACGCCAACCGGCGGCGTGCGCCATGATCGAGATCAATCACAGCCGCAGAGAACATATACCTTTGCGGGCGAATGGGGCAGTGATTTCCTCTCAACCGCGATCAAGGTGACAAGCGCGCAGGAGACGCTAAGGGTGTTTGCATAATTTCTCGGATTATTTGATACGTTCCGCACAGGGAGGACCGATGAACAAGCTCTACCCCAATGCCGCCGCTGCGCTCGACGGGTTGCTCAAGGACGGCCTGCTGGTCGCCTGCGGCGGCTTTGGCCTGTGCGGCATTCCCGAACGGCTGCTGGGTGCGGTGCAAGACAGCGGCGTCAAGAATCTTACGTTCGCGTCGAACAATGCCGGCATCGACAATGAGGGCATCGGCAAGCTGCTGCGCACGCGGCAGGTGAGCAAGATGATCGCCAGCTATGTCGGCGAGAACAAGGAGTTCGAGCGCCAGTATCTGGCAGGCGAGCTCGAGGTCGAATTCTGTCCGCAAGGCACCTTGGCCGAACGGATGCGCGCGGGCGGTGCCGGGATTCCGGGTTTCTACACCAAG
>JANLQW010000027.1:0-9447 GCA_031368085.1 Novosphingobium sp.
CCACAAGTGCTCGGAAACTAGGAACTGGATTGTGTTCCCTCGCTGGAGCATGATTTTGGCAATATCTGCTTTTATCACGCCTGAGTTGCGAACAGCCTCGGCAAATTCGCGAAGCCCCGTCTCTGAATCTTGCGGCTCCAAAAGCGAAAAGACTTCCCTGCCAAGTCGTGTCAGCACAATAGCTGGAATAGAAATCTTGTGGCCCGGCGGACCGTACAGAATTAGCGCCTTCTTACCAGCAACGACAACACTGAAGCCATCTGCTCCGATCTCGAAGGAATGAGCTGGCGGCAATGAGCCGATGCCTTCGACCAAGCCCAAGCGCTGAAGATCAATGCCAATCAAATAGCCCTCACCTCCCCGCCAAAGCTCTGTCATTGGGACAATGTCTCCAACAGCATGTTCTCGAACGAACTCACAGTTCTTCGCTGTCTCCCAGTCCAGCTCAGCGATGAAGCGCAAAGTGTGTCTTGAGAATGAGGCCGGCGCACCGATTTCTCCGGCGAGAACTCTTCCCCATATCACTTGTAATTCATCAGAAGACGCGTCCTCAGCGTAGCGAACAAATTGATTCATCCAGTCATCATCGATATGTTGCGGTCGGGACTCCGACTCACTTTCACCTTCTGGTGTTGCGTCGGTATCAGGCGGGGGAAGAGCTTTGAGAGTGTGAAAAGCTTCGATTGCAACACCTGCAGCATTCATTTGTTTTCGCGCCGCATCCTTCAATATATCAAATAGAAGCGCATCTCCGACAATTGGTGCGCCACGGAGTCTTTGTTCTGCCAAATCAGCTTGGGCCAGAAGCAGGCGTTCTTGGATTTGATCTCGGACACGTTTCTTTCGTGCAACGCCATCTGAGAATGCCACGGGGATATCCACCAAACTGCCAAGCAATCGGTCGAAGGCCGCAACAGTGCGACTCTTTATCTTGATAGCCACCCCATTTTTGTCGAGCGTTGCAGCGATGGCAAGCTCTCGAGCTAACACATCTTCTTGTACACTCACTGCTGCAGCCCTTCCTCAGAAAGATTAGTACGACTTGAAAAGAAGGCAGCGCACCCAATTGGCTTCCCGATTGTTCCTGCGCTTGCTTCAAGGCGTCCCCTCAGGGTCGCCTCCCGAACAGCAGCGTCATCCGGTCGGCCTCGCCAATGGCCGTGTAGCGCGCCTTGTCCTTGTCGCCGAGGCGGTACGACGGCGGCAGCGTCCAGACGCCATCAGGATAATCGGCAGTGTCTTTGCGATTGGCGTTGATCTCGCTCTTCGCCGCAAGTTCGAAGCCATGCGCGGTCATCAGCGCGATCATGTCAGCTTCACGCATGTAGCCTTTGCTCCCGTCGGTATAGGCGGCCGGCGCGTTGGCCTTGGCGCGGTGTTCCTCGATGCACAGCAAGCCGCCGGGTTTGAGCAGCCGCCGCACCGCCGCCATTTCCTGATATAGCATGCCAAAGCGATGGATGTTGTGGACCTGGCGCATGATCATCACCCGGTCGACACTATTGTTGAGCGAGGCGGGCAGGCCGTCGCTGTTATAGACGCCGAAGCGGGTGGCGGGGGCGCCGGTCCATTCAGTTATTTTTGGCGGGAAGCTGACCGCCAAGTTGCCCATATATTGCTTCATCTGGTCGGGTGCGGTGCGCACGTCCGGGTTGAGCGCGATATAGCGCCCGCCGTCGCCAAGATAGGGTACCAGAATGCGAGTCCACCAGCCGCCGCCCGGCATATAATCGACCACGGTCATCCCCGGCTCGATGCGGCAGAACGTAAGGGTTTCAGCCGGGTGACGCCAGACGTCGCGCGGACGGTCCTGCGTGCGGCGCGCGTCGGCCAGCACCGGGGTAAGCGCCTGCCGGGCCGGGGCGGACAGGGCAGGTGCGCGGTTCGGCTTAGCGATTGCGGGACCGGCGAGGACCAGGGCGGCGGCGGCTAGGCAGGCGGAAAAACGCATGAACAATCCTCTCGGGTCCGGGCGATGACAAGTCGGCCACCAATGCTTATCTCAGCGCCCGAGGAGTAACGGACATATGATCGAACAGGCAACGGCAATCGTCGCGGGCGGATGTTTCTGGTGCACCGAGGCGGTGTTCCGCGACGTCATGGGGGTGAGCGCGGTGCAGAGCGGCTATATCGGCGGCGCGGTGCCCAACCCGACCTACAAGGCAGTGTGCAGCGGCTCCACCGGCCATGCCGAGGCGATCCGGGTCACGTTCGATCCGGCACAACTTTCCTATGGCGATCTGCTCGATGTGTTCATGGCGACGCATGACCCGACGCAATTGAACCGTCAGGGCAACGATGTCGGCACTCAGTACCGCTCGGCGATCTTTCCGCTGGACGATGCGCAGCGCGCTGCGGCCGAAGCGGCGATCGCCCGGGCCAATGCCGAGCATGGAGCCAAAGACGGCAAGTCCGTGGTGACGACCATCGAGGGCCCGGCGCAGTGGTATCCGGCGGAGGACTATCATCAGGAATATTGGGAAGGCGAAGGCCAGCGCAACCCTTATTGCCTGGCGCTGATCCCGCCCAAGCTGCAGAAGCTGCGCAAGAGTTTTGCGGCCAGGGCCAAGGTCTGACATAGGGGCTAGATCAATCGGGGGAGGGAACCATGCGTAATCCATTCAACATCGTCATGCGGATCGTCAGCAGCTTGCTCGGCTTGCTGATGATTTTCATGGGCAGCATCTGGATGATGCAAGGCCTGGGCGTCGGCCCGGAGGCCATCATGCGCGGCTTCATGGTCGGCGACCCCAGCTGGACGCTTTACGGGGCGATCCTGGCGCTGTTCGGGATCGGCCAGGTGGTGTGGAGCAATACGCGGCGGAGGGCGGGTTAGAGCAAGGGTTGCAAAATCTGACCCAGAACCCGTCTATGCTGAGCTTGTCGAAGCACTGTTTTTTCTCTGTTTTCATGGACCTGAAGAGAAAGCAGTCCTTCGACAAGCTCAGGATAGTCGGTGTTGCGGTGAGGTGATTCGCATTACCCTCTCGATGTTTTAGTCCGCCCGAAGTCAGCCACTTCAAGCCCGCCACCGTGCGATGAAGAAGCCGTCCAGCCCGCCAGCCTCCGCCAGCATGCCGGGATCGGTCGATAGCGAGCCGTCCAGCTGAGGCGCAATGCCTTCCGGGAGTTCGTCGACGCGGATCGGATCGGGCGCGAGGGTGACCGCTGCGGCCTGCCCCTCGCCCTCGGCATGCTCCAGCGAGCATGCCGCATAGACCAGCCGACCGCCCGGCTTCACCCAGCCCGCCGCGCGCGCCAGCAGGGCCGCTTGCAGCTCCGCCATCTCGCCGATCTGCCGCGCGGCAATGCGGTGGAGGACATCGGGGTGGCGGCGGCAGGTGCCGGTGGCGGTGCAGGGGGCGTCGAGCAGGACGGCATCGAAGGGCGCCTCGGGCTGCCATTGCAGCGCATGGGCTTGCACGACTTGCGCGCTCAGCCCGGTGCGGACGAGGTTTTCGCGCAGGCGCTCCAACCGCTTGGCGCTGGCATCGAGCGCGGTGACCTGCCAGCCGGCGGCGGCCAATTGCAGCGTCTTGCCGCCGGGTGCCGCGCACAGATCGAGCACGGTCCTGTCCCCAAAATCATTGGCGCCCTGGCCGAGCAATCGCGCCGGCAGGCTGGCGGCGAGATCCTGCACCCACCAGGCGCCGTCCTTGAAGCCGGCCAGGCGCTCGATCGCCTCGCCGCGCGGCAGGCGGATATGGCCGGGGACGAACGAAACGCCGCCCAGTTCTCCTGCCCAGCGCGCGGTTTCGCTGGCATCGCGCAATGTCAGATCGAGCGGCGGGGGCTGCGCGAGCGCGGCGGCGATGGCCCCCGCCCGCTCCCCCCAGCGCGCAGTGACGGCCTCCGGCAGGCTTGGCGCATCCGGCAGGCTCGCGCCTTGCTTGACCAGGCCTGAGAACACGCCATGCGCCAGCCGCCGGGGCCCGCCCGTCAGCAGCGGCAGACCGGTAGCGATCACCGCATGCGGCGGGGTGGCGAGCCGCAGCCAGCCGGCCAGCATCAGCCGCAGCACCGCGCGCGGCTTGGCGTCATCGGGCAGGTTCTGGCGGGTGGCGCTGTCGATCAGGCGGTCGAGATCAACGAGCCAGCGCAGCGCCTCGGAGGCCAGCGCGCGGGCCAGCGCGCGGTCGGGATCGCTGCGGACGCCCTGCAACGCGGACGGCCCCGCCTGCTCGAGCGTCTCGCCCCGGCGCAGCACGGCATCGCACAGGCGCAGCGCGGCTTTGCGGGCGGGGAGTCCGGGAATGTCCATGTCAGGCCCCTAGAGCATCGCGCGGAAAAGTGGGAACCGGTTTTCTGCAAACAGCGATGCAGCAGCAAACACGCGGAGATTGCATTGCGCGGCCAGCGCAGCCATTTACGGGGTATGCCAAACGACACGCCCCGCGCGACCCAGCGGCCCAAGCCTTTCGTCAAGCCGGCGCATTGGACCACTGCGCCGCCGCCCGAGCCGCAGGCAGCCAAGCCGACGGAGAACTCGGGGGAGCTTTCCCCGACCCGCTACGGCGACTGGGTGCGTGACGGGATTGCCGTGGATTTTTAGATCCCACCTCGCTGACCGACAACTATCCTAAATTCGTCACCCTGAACTTGTTTCAGGGTCCATTATGCCTCACCCGCAGTTCCAGCCTGCTTGGCCGAGTGCGGGCCAGAAAGCTCGCAAACTCGATCGGCGGCGCGTGATGAGACATGGACCCTGAAACAAGTTCAGGGTGACGAGAATTAAAGGTTGCGGAATAAACGCCGGCGAGTGGTTACGGCAGGATATCGATCACGGTCCCGTCCGGCACGGCCTGCCACAGCGCCTCGATTTCCTCGTTCGACACCGCGATGCAGCCGTCGGTCCAGTCGCCCGGCACTCGCGCGCCATTTTCCCCGCCCACCCAGGCGTTCGGTTGACCGTGGATGAAGATCAGCCCGCCCGGGCTGCGGCCTTGCCCGCGGGCATAGGCCTTGTCGCGCGCATTGGGGTAGGAGATGTGCAGCGACAGGTGATAGCTGCTGTTCGGATTGCCGTAATCGATCGCATAGCGGCCTTCCGGCGTGCGCTCATCGCCCTGGAAGCGCTTGTGCCCCTCCGGCGCGTCGCCCAGCTGGATGCCCCGGATGGTGTGGACAGGCTGCCCGCCAGCATAGAGCGTCATCGCGCGGGCCGCCTTCTCGACGCGGATGTAATCGACTTCGGGCAGCTGCAGCCGCGCCTCGGCCCGCGCCGCGCCCGCCGACAGGATGAGGACAAGAGCCAGAATGCAACGGAGTCGCGTGGCCTTCGACAAGCTCCGGCTGAGCGGGCGTCCGGGTTTGCTCCAATCCCAATCCCGCTCATGCTGAGCTTGTCGAAGCACTTGCGCAACCTTCGGCTTAATCCACAAATGGATCGGTCACCAGAATGGTATCCTCGCGCTCGGGGCTGGTCGAGACCAGCGCCACCGGGGTCTGGACCAGCTCCTGCACCCGCTGGATATATTTGATCGCCTGCGCCGGTAGATCGGCCCAGCTGCGCGCGCCCGCGGTGGTGCCGCTCCAGCCGTCCATTTCCTCGTAGATCGGCTCGACCGAAGCCTGATCGGCAGCATGGCTGGGGAGATAGTCCAGCACCTTGCCGTTGAGGCGATAGCCAGTGCAGATCTTCACGCGCTCGAAGCCGTCGAGCACGTCGACTTTGGTGAGGGCGATGCCGGTCACACCCGAGATCGCACAGCTCTGGCGCACCAGCACCGCGTCGAACCAGCCGCAGCGGCGCTTGCGGCCGGTAACGGTGCCGAATTCATGGCCGCGTTCCCCCAATCGCTGGCCGACTTCGCATTCCAGCTCGGTCGGGAACGGGCCGGCGCCGACGCGGGTGGTATAGGCCTTGACGATACCGAGGACGAAGCCGGTGGCGTTTGGCCCGAGGCCCGATCCGCTCGCCGCCGTCCCACTCACCGTGTTCGACGAGGTGACGAACGGATAGGTGCCGTGATCGACATCGAGCAGCACGCCCTGCGCGCCCTCGAACAGAATGCGCGCCCCGGCTTTGCGCACCTGGTTGAGCCGCTTCCACACCGGTTCGGCGAATTGCAGCACATAGGGCGCGATCTTGCGCAGCTCGGCGAGCAGCGCGGCGCGGTCTACCGGCAGCTGACCAAAACCGGCGCGCAGCGCGTCGTGGTGGGCGCAGAGCCGGTCGAGCTGCGGCTCCAGCGCATCGAGATGGGCCAGATCGCACACCCGGATCGCACGGCGGCCAACCTTGTCTTCGTAAGCCGGGCCGATGCCGCGCCCGGTGGTGCCGATCTTCCCGGCGCCCGCCGCTGCTTCGCGCAAGCCATCGAGCTCGCGGTGAATAGGGAGGATCAGCGGGCAATTGTCGGCGATGGCGAAATTGTCGGTGGTGATCGAGACGCCCTGGCCTTCGAGCTTGGCGATCTCGCTTTTGAGCGCCCAGGGATCGAGCACCACGCCATTGCCGATGATCGACAAGGTGCCGCGCACGATGCCTGACGGCAGCAGCGACAGCTTGTAGGTCTCGTTGCCGACCACCAGCGTATGGCCGGCGTTGTGGCCGCCCTGGAAGCGTACGACAGCGTCGGCGCGGCTGGCCAGCCAGTCGACGATCTTGCCCTTGCCCTCATCGCCCCACTGGGCGCCGATCACGGTAACATTGGCCAAGGCATATTACTTTCTGCACGGTTGCAAACCGTGGCGCGCCCTAGGCCATGCGCGGGGAGAGGGCAAGGTGCGGGTGCGGTTTATCGGCGTGTCGCAGCTGCTCAGCGCACCGCCACCGCTTCCCCATCTGCCAGCCGGTGCGTGCAGCCCAGCGCGACCGGATCGTCGGCATCCGACAAGGCCGCGACGGTGCGCCAGCCAACCGCCCGCAACCGCGCCGCCACGTCGGTATCGTGGCCCAGGGGCAGAAAGAGCGTGTCGCGCCGCGGCTCCCGGAGCGCCAGCAGGTCGATCAGCGGATCGGGATAGAGCGAAAAACCGGTCGCCGTCTCGTCTCGCCCAAGGATGCGGTAAGTGCCGCCCCGGCCCAGCGCGCCGGCGGCACCCTCGGCATAGATGGTGAAGCCGAACCAGCTTTGATATTCGAAGCCGTGCCGTTCCGAAGGATCGAGCGTCAGCCGCGCCATGCCACCAACCCGCGCCGCGATGTCGCGCAACGCCGCGATCCGGCCCGACAGCGCGCCGCCTGCATCGATTGCTGCCAGCTTCTCGATCGCCGCGCCGAACGGGCCGATCGCGGTGAGCAGCGGCAGGTAGGCCTCGCCCCCCGCCGCCACCAGGCCGCCGGCGTCCTTGGCATCGAGCTCGCGGCGCACATCGGCGATGCACTCGGGGGCAAGTGGCAGGGCCTGTTCGGCCAGCCGGTCAACCAGGTCGGGCAAGGTGAAATCGACCGAGATGCCGCTCGCACCGGCCGCTTGCAGCGCCTCGATCGCCACGGCAACGACTTCACCCACTGCCGCGACGGAATCGCTGCCGATCAGCTCGCCGCCCAGCTGCAGCCGCTCGCGCGTCGGATCGAGCCCGTCGCCCTTGATGGTGAGGACCTGCCCGGCATAGCACAGCCGCAACGGGCGCGGCGAGGCACTGAGACCGGTCGCAGCGATACGGCCGACCTGCACGGTAATGTCCGAGCGCAGCGCCAGAGTGCGCAGGCTCGCCGGATCGACGAAGCGGAACATGCGCCGCGGCTGGACGCCGGCCATGCGGCTGGCGAGCGACTTTTCGAATTCGATGCTCGGCGGCTGCACCCGGTCATAGCCATGGCCATCGAGCACATCGAGCACCGCCCGCGTGACGCGCGCGGCCACCGCCGCCGATTGCGGCAGCCGGTCCTCAAGCCCCTCGGGCAGCAGATCGCGGTCGGTGTCTTGTATCAATTTGTGCCCCCAATGTGGCTGGCATGTCCTCCCTCCCGCAGGTGGCAGGGGGACATGTCAGAATGCCAGCGCTGTAACCGTACGCACGCCGGGAAGTTTTCGCGCCGCTTCCAGCACGTCCTGCGGGATCGGCGCATCGAGGCTGAGCAGCAACACCGCCTCGCCGCCGGCCTCGCGGCGGCCGAGGTGGAAGGTGCCGATATTGATCCCCGCTTCGCCCAGCAATGTGCCGATCCGGCCGATAAACCCCGGCGCGTCCTCGTTGACGATATAGAGCATGTTGCCGGCGAGGTCGGCCTCGATGCCGATGCCGAAAATCTCCACCAGCCGCGGCTGGGCGGTGCCGAACAGCGTGCCCGCCACCGACCGGTCGCCTTGGCTGGTGGCGACTGTTACCCGCACCAGCGTGTGATACACGCCCTCGCGGTCATGGCGTATTTCGCGCACGTCGAGCCCTCGCTCCTTCGCCATGAACGGCGCGTTGACCATGTTCACCGTGTCCGAATAGCGCCGCATCAGCCCGCAAAGCACCGCGGCGGTGATCGGCTTGACGTTGAGCTGGGCGGCGGCACCTTCGACCTCGATCGAGATCTTGTCGAGGCTGCCATGCGCCAGCTGGCCGACCAGGCTGCCGAGGTTCTCGGCCAGCGCCATGTACGGTTTGAGCCGGGGCGCTTCCTCCGCCGAGAGCGAGGGCATGTTGAGCGCGTTGGTGACGCCGCCGCTGACCAGGTAATCGGACAGCTGCTCCGCCACCTGGATCGCGACGTTGACCTGCGCTTCATCCGTCGAAGCGCCAAGGTGCGGGGTGGAGATGAAATTGGGCGTCCCGAACAGGGGCGATTCCCTGGCCGGTTCGTTGACGAACACGTCTAGCGCCGCGCCCGCGACATGACCGGCATCAAGCGCATCCTTGAGCGCTTCCTCGTCGATCAGTCCACCGCGCGCGCAATTGATGATACGCACGCCCCGCTTGGTCTTGGCGAGGTTTTCGCGGCTTAAAATATTGCGCGTCTGGTCGGTCAGCGGGGTGTGCAGCGTGATGAAATCCGCGCGGGCCAGCAAGGTATCGAGATCGGCCTTCTCGACCCCCATCTCCACCGCGCGCTCGGGAGTGAGGAACGGATCGAACGCCACGACTTTCATGCGCAGGCCCAGCGCGCGGCTGGCGACGATCGAGCCGATATTGCCGGCGCCGATCAGTCCCAGCGTCTTGCCGGTGACCTCGACCCCCATGAAGCGGTTCTTTTCCCATTTGCCGGCCTGGGTCGAAGCGTCCGCCTCGGGCAGCTGGCGGGCCAGCGCAAACATCAGAGCGATGGCATGTTCCGCCGTCGTGATCGAATTGCCGAACGGGGTGTTCATCACGACGATGCCCTTCAGCGAAGCGGCGGGGATATCGATATTGTCGACCCCTATCCCGGCGCGGCCGACGACCTTGAGGTTGGTCGCGGCTTCGATCAGTTCCTTGGTGAGCTTGGTGGTCGAGCGGATGGCAAGGCCGTCATATTGGCCGATGATTGCCTTCAGCTCTTCAGGGGTCTGGCCGGTAATGACGTCGACGTCG
>JANLQW010000030.1:0-3986 GCA_031368085.1 Novosphingobium sp.
GCAGAGCCTGCATGAGGACGCGGCCGAAACCTGCTTGCGCTTCCCGCTCACACTGGGCGTCAAGCGCACTGCAACGATCGGCGGTCTCATCTCGACCAATGCCGGCGGCGGCCAGGTGCTTCGCCATGGCTCGATGCGCGCGCTGGTGCTGGGGCTGGAGGAGGTGCTGGCGGTCGTAGCCTTGTTCTCCGCGCTGACGCGTCTGAAGAAGGACATCCGCGGGTTCGATCTCAAACAATTGCTGTTCGGCTCGGAAGGTACGCTCGGCATCGTCACCGCCGCCACCTTACAGCTGGTGCCGGCGGTTGCCGAGAGGGTGGTAATCTGGGCCGGCATGCGGACTCTCGGCGACGCGCGCAGCCTGCTGCTCCAGGCTGAGGACGCGCTGGGCGTCGCATTGGAAGGTTTTGAAGTCATGCCGCAGTCCTGCCTCGACGCAGTGCTCGAGTATCTCCCTGGCTCCCGCGCACCGCTGACAGGCGCGCATGCATGGCATGTCCTGATAGAGGCTGTCGCGGGACGATCGGGCGCCGATACTCTGCGCGACGACTGCGAGGCGATGCTGGCCGAAGCTTTCGAGCGCGGCCTGCTGCAAGATGCCGCAATCGCCGCGAATGAAGCGCAAGCGGAAGCCTTCTGGCTTCTACGCGAATCGGTCGCCCCGGCTGAGCGCGCGCGCGGATTCGCGGTGCAGCACGATATTTCCGTGCCGGTCGAACGGATGCCGGAATTCGTCGAGGCGGCTGTGCCGGCGATCGAGGCGCAATGGCCAGGAACGCAGGCCGTCGCCTTCGGCCACCTCGGCGATGGCAACGTTCACTTCCACGTGATTGCCCCGCCCGGCGTCGAGCGGCAGAGTTGGGAAGATACGCAGGGCACGGCAATCAGCCGCCAGGTCAACGATCTCGTGACGAGTTGGGGCGGCTCGATTTCGGCGGAGCACGGCATCGGCCAGGTCAAACGCGACGAGCTGGCGAGGCTTGGCGACCCGGTGGCGCTGGCGATCATGCGGCAGGTCAAACGCGCACTCGATCCGGATGGCTTGCTCAATCCGGGCAAGCTGCTTGCACCTGCGCCCGGCAGCGCCTAAAGGCTCGCCCTTCCCGACTTTGAGCACCCGGAGACACTTCATGGCCAGTGCGCCGCAAGCCGCCCAACTGCCCCTGTTTTACAACGATCTGATGCCGCTGAACAGCCGCGATCACGGCAAGTGGCACAGCCGCTCGACCGATAAGGCGAAGTGGCTGGCCGGCCAGCACGCCGTGCCGTTGACGGTTGAGGAATTTCCCCAGGCGCAGCGCAATTTTCCGATCATCTTCTCGATCGGCGAAACTCCGGTGCCGCTGGCGCTGATGGGCCTCAATGAAGGCGTTAATGTTTTCGTCGGCGAAGACGGCGAAGTCAGCGGGCCGGTCTATGTGCCTGCCTATGCTCGCCGATATCCGTTCATGCTGGCGCGGCTTAACCCCGACGCGACCGACCTGTCGCTTTGCTTCGACCCGACCACCGACCTCATCGGCGAGTTCGATGACGGTGCCCCGCTGTTCGATGGGGAGAATCCCACCGAAGCTTGCAAGGCGACGCTGACCTTCTGCGAGCAATTCGAGATAGCCGGCCAAAAGACCCAGAATTTCATGGACGAGCTGCAGAAGAACAAGCTGCTGATGGACGGCGAAGTCGCCATCCAGCAACAGGGCAATGAACAACCGTTCGTCTATCGCGGTTTCCAGATGGTCGATGAGACCAAGCTGCGCGAAGTGCGCGGCGATGTGCTGCGGCAGTGGAATCAGAACGGGCTGCTGGCGCTGATCTACGCCCATCTTTTCTCGTTGGAGCTGATGCGCGATATCTTTGGCCGTCAGGTGGAACTGGGCAAAGGGCCGGTAACGCTGCCAAAAGTCTGATCGCTCAATGCGGTTTCGCGCTGATTGCAGCGAAGTCGCACCAAGAGTCTCTGTTGGCCGATTCAGGCTTGTAACTTCGGTTAATTCGGCTTAGTTTAATCTTGTTCTGCTGGTGCTACCCTCATGGCCCAGCAGTTCTTGGTGCACTTTGTGCACCTCCTCCCTGAACCTTGGCCACCTCGTGCATTGCGCGAGGTGGTTTTTTATCAGGATTCTCGATTTTTACGGCGCCGCCGCAGCGAATTATTCGGCAGCTTCCTGCCAACTCGCGACGGTATCCAATTGGCCCAGCGTCGCCACTTCACCCGCCAGGCGCCTCACCAGTCCTGCCAGCAGGTGAACCATCGCGGCAAAGCCCTTGCCGGGTTCGGCCAGGCGCGCATCAAGATAGCTGCTGCGGTCGATCTCAAGCTGGAGCGCATGCCGGCCAAGTTCCGGCGCACCGTGACGGTCCAGCACATAGCCGCCGGCATAGGGCCGATTGTGGGCGGCGGCGCGGCGCATCTCAGCAAAATAGGAGAACACCGAGCCAACCAGGCTGCCCTCGCAGGTCGCGCCAAAGCGGTCCCCCAGCACGAATTCCGGCGGAGGCTGGCTGCCACGCAGGCTAAGCGGCGGCATGGAATGCAGGTCGAGCAGCAGCGCTGCGCCCCAGCGATCGCGTAAATCCGTCAACGCTTCGGCAAGCGCGGCGTGATAGGGCTCATGCACGCCGGCAATCCGTGCCGACAACTCGGTTTCGTCATGCCGCCGCTTCCACAGTTCGCCGAGTCCGGGCAGGCGGCGCGGGATCAGGCCGAGTCCGCTGCGCGCCCGCCGGCCGGGCGTGTAACTGCCGACATCGGCCGGCCCGCCCTGGCTGAACATTTCCCAGTCGACATCGTCGGCGGCGCGATTAAGGTCGATCATCGCGCGCGGTGCATGCGCGAGCAGTAGAGTGGCCCCGGTCTGCCGGGCGACCTCCTTGGCGAGGACATCGACATAGCGATCCTCGAGCCTGAGCGATGCATAGCCGGGATTGCGCATCCGCTCAAGCAGCGAGCCGGTGTAGGCGCGGCCGGCGTGGGGCACGGCGATCAGCACGGGAATCGCCGATGGGACAGGCCCGCTCAGGCTGAAAGCGTGGGCGTCGGGGAAGCCGGGTATTTCCCCCCCGCCCCGCGATTGCGAATCGCTGCTGGCAGCTCCATCTTGCGTCATCCGCGCTTGCTGAACTGTCCGGTCGTCTGTGTCAAAGTCGGGCAGCGCCAAAAACAGGCAAGTTTTTTAACTCCGGTCGCGGTATATGACCCTCTCAGGCGGCGCTCGAGGCAATCCGTCATGCAAATGGGACGAACCGATGATCCGTATCCTGCTTGCCGAAGATGAAGATGCCATGCGCACCTATCTGGCCCGGGCGCTGGAAAATGCGGGCTATGACGTGGTTGCGGTCGACCGTGGCACCGCCGCCATCCCCTACCTCGAAGCTGAGCATTTCGATCTGCTGTTGACCGATATCGTCATGCCGGAAATGGACGGGATCGAACTGGCCCAGCGCTGCGCCGAACTTTGCCCGGACACCAAGGTGATTTTCATTACCGGTTTTGCCGCGGTCTCGCTCAAAGCCAGCCGCGAGGCGCCGCATGCCCGCGTGCTGTCCAAACCGTTCCACCTGCGCGACCTGGTCATGGAAGTGCAACGCGTGCTCGGCCAATCGGCACAAGCTTCAAACTGACACCGCTGCCAAAGCCACGCCGGGGACAGGCCCTTCGACTGTGCTCAGGACATGCTTGCATCGCAAACAAGGCGCGGCTAAAGGCGCACCCCTGCCCGGCGCGACGGCGCCGGGCAAACCGGCCCTGACCGGCGCGTCGGAACCGGCAAATCGGATAGTGTGGGCGTATAGCTCAGTGGTAGAGCACTGTGTTGACATCGCAGGGGTCGGAAGTTCAATCCTTCCTACGCCCACCATTCCGGGATTATGATCCCGAAAGGTGCCGCTTGCGGTGCCTTTTTCGTTGGTTGTCAGTGTTCTGCGAGCATTTCATCGACCCAGGCCGGCACCAGCGCGGTGGCCGAGCCATGGCGAGACCGGTGGAACCA
>JANLQW010000041.1:0-10071 GCA_031368085.1 Novosphingobium sp.
CGGCGGTCCAGCTAACTTCGACCTCGGCCTCATGCGCCAGCGCGCGGCTGGCGCCGGTGAGGACGGTTTTGAAACGGTCGAGGGGGGATTCGTCGGACATGGCTTTTCGTGCGTTCTAATTAAGTTTCCGAATTCCCTGAGCTGGTCGAAGGGCTGTTTTTCTCTCATCGTCACCAAAAAAAGTACAGTCCTTCGACAAGCTCAGGATAAGCGGAGAAGGGTGGCATGCATCAAATGCTCTGCCCGGTCTTCGCCCAATCGGCGAGGAAGCCTTCGATGCCCTTGTCGGTCAAGACATGCTTGAACAGGCCCTTGATCACCGCAGGCGGCGCGGTCATCACATCCGCGCCGATCCGGGCGCTTTCCAGCACGTGGATGCCATGCCGCACGCTGGCGACGAGGATCTGCGTCGCAAACGCATAATTGTCGTAGATCAGGCGGATATCCCGGATCAGCTCCATGCCGTCGTAGCCATTGTCGTCATGCCGCCCGACGAAAGGCGAGACGAACGTCGCCCCGGCCTTGGCGGCGAGCAGCGCCTGGTTGGCCGAAAAGCACAGGGTGACATTGACCATCGTGCCGTCGCCGGTGAGCTTCTTGCAGCTTTTCAGCCCGTCCAGCGTCAGCGGCACCTTGATGCAGACGTTATCGGCGATCCGGCGCAGCACTTCGGCCTCGCGCATCATCCCGTCGTGATCGAGCGCGACGACTTCGGCGCTGACCGGACCATGGACCAGCGCGCAGATTTCCTTGGTGACCTCCAGAAAATCCCGCCCCGCCTTGTGGATCAGCGAGGGATTGGTGGTGACCCCATCAAGCAGGCCGGTGGCGGCGAGTTCGGCGATTTCAGCGGTGTCGGCGGTATCGACGAAGAATTTCATGGCGGCTCCTGAGCGCGAGTCTGCCGGGGGCTATAGCGGCTGGGCGGGGCTGCGGCCACCCTTGCCCATTTGGCCTCACAGCATCTTGAACGCCGCGATCAGCACCGGATCGCGGGTGCTTGCCGGATCGGCCCGGATCGCGCTTTCCTCGCGGCCGATCTCGCCCCAGATCACCTGGTCGGCCTGGACCGATAGCGAGCGGACTGCCCCCGCCACATCCACCCCGGTCAACGCCGCGAGCGCCTGGCCGACGATCGGATCGCCCGTCACCCGCAGCCCCTCGCCGAGCGCCGGCACCATCGCCTCGATCAGGCTGCCGGCCATGGCGTCACGCAGGAAAGCAGTGGCCGCCATTGGCCCCCCGCTGATGAGCGCGCGGGCGTTGGCGATGCCGATCGTCCGCACCGCATCGGCAACAAGCGGCGCAGCGCGGCGAGCGCCGTCCTCGGCCAGATGGTTGAGTTCGCGCTGCAGCCGGCTGCGGAACACCGTGGATGTCAGGATGGACTGCAATAGTGTGCCCCGGCGGCCGAACGCCTCGGGCAGATCGAGCCGGGCAAGTTGGTCGTCCCAGAAGCCGCCCGGCGCCATCAGCCGGGCAAAAGCATTGCGGGCGGAACGGTCGAGCAGCCGGCGGACAGCTTCGGTGAGACTGAGCGCCGGTAGCGAAGCGCATCCCGCCGCTGCGAGCAAGCCGGCCGCCGAGGCCCCCGCCAGGAAACCCCGCCGGGCAATACCAGAAATATCGTGATTCATCGGTTGGTCCTCCCCTTCCCGCCTCTAACCCGCCATGCCTATACAGTCGAATATGAACCGCGTGCGACTTCTTGTGTTTAACGCCGTGTTGGGCGTGCTCGACTACCGCCTGCCAGACGGTATGGCTGTCGAATACGGCTCGGTCGTGTTCGCCCCCCTTGGCCCCCGGCAGATCGTCGGCATTGTCTGGGAGGCCGAACGGTTGGCGGCGGGCGACGTGGCGGAGGCCAGGCTGCGCCCGCTGATCGCTGTGCTGCCGGTCCCGCCGCTGGCCGCGCCGCTGCGGCGGCTGATCGAATGGACCGCCGACTATTACTGCGCCCCGCTGCAATCGGTCGCACGCATGGCGCTGTCCAGCAATGCGGCGCTGCGCGGCGGCGGCACGGCGATCGAATACCGGCTGAGCGGCACCGAGCCCCAGCGCCTGACCCCGCAGCGCGCCGCCGCCATCGACGCGCTGCATGGCGAGCAGGCGACGATCCGCGAGCTTGCCGCCATTGCCGGGGTTTCCGAAGGGGTGCTGCGCGGCATGGCGG
The DNA here is from genome assembly GCA_031368085.1 of Novosphingobium sp. Lineage (GTDB taxonomy): Bacteria > Pseudomonadota > Alphaproteobacteria > Sphingomonadales > Sphingomonadaceae > Novosphingobium. The sequence continues at coordinate 2,174 of JANLQW010000041.1, forward strand.
GCGCGGGCCTGCTCGAGCCGGTAACCGTCGATCTCGACCGCCCCTACCCCCGCGCCCGGCTGGACTTCGCCGCGCCGGAGCTTAGCCCCGACCAGCAGGCGGCGGCGGACGAATTCGTCGCAGCTGTAAACAGCGGCGGCTTTGCCCCGTTCCTGCTCGACGGCGTCACCGGCTCGGGCAAGACCGAATGCTACTTTGAGGGGATCGCCGCAGCCATTGCCAGCGGCGGCCAGGTGTTGGTGCTTTTGCCGGAAATTGCGCTGACCGAAAACTTCCTGCGCCGGTTCAAGTATCGCTTCGGCGTAGCTCCGGTGCTGTGGCATTCCTCGCTCAAGGCCAGCGAGCGGCGGCGGGCGTGGCGGGCGATTGCCAGTGGAGAGGCGCAGGTGGTGGTCGGCGCGCGCTCGGCGCTGTTCCTGCCCTATGCGCGGCTCAGCCTGATCGTCGTCGACGAGGCTCACGAAGTCTCGTTCAAGCAGGATGACGGCGTGCGCTACAATGCCCGCGATGTCGCGGTGATCCGGGCACGTTTCGAGGGCGTGCCGGTGATCCTTGCCAGCGCCACCCCGGCGCTTGAATCGCTGCAACTTGCCGAAGCCGGAGTCTATCGCAAGATCGACCTGCCCGACCGCTTCGGCGGCTCCAGTCTGCCCGCCATCGTGCTGGTCGACCTGCGCATCGAGGAGCCCGAGCGCGGCCGCTGGCTCGCGCCGCGACTGGTCGCGGAAATGCACGCGCGGCTTGAGCGCGGCGAACAGTCGCTGCTGTTCCTCAACCGCCGCGGCTATGCCCCGCTAACGCTGTGCCGTCACTGCGGCTACCGCTTCCAGTGCCCCAATTGCAGCGCCTGGCTGGTCGAGCACCGTCTGTCGCACCGGCTGGCCTGTCACCACTGCGGCCATCAGGCACCGGTGCCCAATGCTTGCCCGGAATGCGCGACGCAGGATTGCCTGGTCGCCTGCGGCCCGGGGGTGGAGCGCATCGCCGACGAAGTGGCCGAGCTGCTGCCGGCTGCCCGCACCGCGATCGCCACGTCGGACACGCTCAACACGCCGGAAAAGATCGCCGACTTCGTCGCTGCGGCGGAAGCCGGGCTGATCGACGTGATTATCGGCACCCAGCTGGTCACCAAGGGCTATCATTTCCCCGAGCTGACCCTGGTCGGCGTGGTCGATGCCGACCTCGGCCTCGAAGGCGGCGATCTGCGTGCGGGCGAGCGCAGCTATCAGCAGATCGCGCAGGTCGCCGGCCGCGCCGGGCGCGCGGCAAAACCCGGCGAGGTGCTGATCCAGACGCGCCACCCCGAGGCTGCGGTTATCGCCGCACTGGCCTCGGGCAACCGCGACGCCTTTTACGCCGCCGAAACCGAGGCCCGGCGCGAGGCGGGCGCCCCGCCGTTCGGCCGCTGGGCGGCGATCATCGTCTCATCCGAGGACGAAGCCGAAGCCCGTGACGCCGCCCGCGCCATCGGCAGCGCGCGGCCGAACCTGCCGGACATCGCCATCCACGGCCCCGCTCCCGCGCCAATGGCCCTGCTGCGCGGCCGTTACCGCTACCGCCTGCTGCTCAACGCGCGCCGTTCCAGCGAGCTTCAGCGCATCATCCGCGAATGGCTGGATCCGTTGCGGTTTCCGCAAGGGATCCGGGTAGCGGTGGATATCGATCCGTATAGTTTTGTGTGAGGGTTAGCCCCCAAGCAAACCCGCCGCCTCGAGCAACCGGTTGCCATGATCAGCTTCTTCCTTGCCGTTCAACCGAAACAGCCGGGCCGCCTCTTCATTGGAAGTGCTGGCCGCCCAGGCTTCATACATCTGCTCACCGCCAAATTCGCCCTCCGCCAGCCCGCGCAGGCCCTCTACGGTGAGCGGGGCCCGCGGAATCGGTCCCTGGAGATAGGGATTGTCCGAGGCTTCAGGCGGCGGATATGATTCGCCGCTAATTGCCAGGATCGCCTTGGAAATGCGGTGGGAATGGGCCAGCTCGTCGCGGCCATTGTGCTTTAGCAGAGCAACGACCTCCGGATTGTCCGACCCTGCGGACATGTCAAAATAGAGCTCCTGTCCGGCCGCTTCGACCAGCACCATCATCTTGAGATCGTCCAGCGTGGGCTCAGTAAGCTCTTTGATATATCCGAATGCCTCGCTCAGCGTCTGCGGAGCGCCTGTTGGAAGTTGGATTGCCATTTCGATCTGATCTCCTGCTTTTGTCGCCGCGCGAGCCCGTCCCGCTCGCCGCGCAGCCTAAAGCACGACAGGGCCAATTTCCAGCGTAAAAACTCGCGGCCTTGTCAGGGCGGCTGGGCCAATTTCTTTTTCGTAGCCTTATGCAAATTCGGTTCCGATGACGTTCAGGTGCGTTCTGGCCAACTCCAGAAGTAAAAATTGAATGTAACAACAGGAGCGATTCCAATGAAAATGAAAGCAATATTTGCAGCCATGGCCCTGACCACGGTCGGCGCTGCGATGCCGCTTGCCGCGCAGCCAGCCCCAGGTGCCTGGCAATCCGGCCAGAGCTGGAACCGCGATGCATTCTGGCGCGGTGCGCCCGATGGCTTGCAGCAACGGATCGACTGGCTCCAGCAACGAATCAATCGCGGCCTCTCGGATGGCAGCCTTGATCGACAGGAAGCGCGCCGGGCCCAGTGGCAGCTTGATACGCTACGACGCGATTCTGCCGCACTTCAGCGGCGGCTCGACGACCTCAGCCGCAGCCTGCGGTGGTCGCGCCGCGACGGTCGTAACGGCTATGGCTATCAAGGTCAGGGGGGCTATCAAGGTCAGGGGGGCTATGAAGGTCAGGGCGGCTACGACCGTTCTGGCAGCTATGACCGTTCCGGCGACCGCGACCGCTTTGCAACCGACTACGATGCCTCGCGGTACTATCGCGACGATCCCCGTTATACCGAACGTCGCCTTGGGTCGGACGATGAGGTATATCGCGGTTCGGATGGCCGCTACTATTGCAAGCGCAACGACGGTACGACCGGGCTGATCATCGGCGGGGTCGGCGGAGCTGTGCTTGGCAATGTGATCGATGGCGGCCAAAACCGCGTTGCCGGCACATTGATTGGCGGTGCGCTCGGCGCGCTGCTGGGCAAGTCGGTCAGCCAGAACAGCGACGTGCGCTGTCGTTGACGGTTGTGCGCACCGGGGCCAACCCCCGGGGCGCCGCCGCGACTTCAGCCGCCCGGTCGCTCGCGCTTTAGCAGCGCCCGCTTGATCTCGAGCCCATAGGCATAGCCGCCCAGCGAACCGTCCGAACGGATCACCCGGTGGCAGGGGATCAGCACCGCGACATTATTCGCGCCATTGGCACTGCCCGCCGCCCGCACCGCGCCAGGCCTCCCGGTGGCGGCGGCGATCTGGGCATAGCTGCGGGTTTCGCCGGGAGGAATGCGCCGCAGTTCGCGCCATACCGCCTCCTGAAAAGCCGTGCCCTGGACATCGAGCGGGATGCTGCGCGATTCGCCCGGCTGTTCGACTGCGGCGATCACCTCGGCCAGCAGCGCGGCGAATTGCTCCCCGCCCTCGATCAGTTTGGCGTGGGGGAAGCGGCGGGTCAGCGCGGCGCGCTCCTCGTTGAACGAAACCCGGCAAACGCCCTTCTCCGTCGCCGCCACCAGAATCGCGCCAAGGCTGGTAGCGACCACCGCCCAGCGGATTGTCACCCCGCGACCGCCATGAGACCACGCCGACGGCGTCATACCAAGCCGCTCGCCGCTGGCCGCATAGAACCGCGAGGGCGCATTGAAGCCGGCGTCAAAGGCGGCATCGGTAACCCTCCCGCCCGCGCTCAGCGCCTCGGCGGCCCGTTCCATCCGCAGCGCGCGGCCGTAGGCAGCAGGCGACAGGCCGACATCGCGCTTGAACAGGCGCTGGAAATGCGCGGGCGAGTAACCTGCCGTCGCTGCCAGACGATCGAGCGGCACCGGCGCATCGGCATCGCGCAAAAGCCGGATTGCTTCCGCCACCGCCGCCTCGTCTCGCGCTACCGAATCTGGCCTGCAACGCAGACACGCCCGCAAACCTGCCGCTTCCGCCTGGGCCGGAGTGGCGTAGAAGGCGACATTCTCCCGCTTGGGCGCCCGCGCCGGGCAGGAGGGGCGGCAATAAATTCCGGTGGAATGGACGCCGGTAACAAAGGTGCCGTCGAAACGGCGGTCCTTGGCAAGGACAATGCGCCAGCGGGCGTCGTTATCGGATGCGGCTTGCGGCATGGTGCAGACATTCATGGCATGGCTCCTCGGCTTGGCAAGCCATGCGCCCGATTTTCCGGCATGGCTTCCCGCCGCTTGCGGTCAATGTAACAGAGCCGCACCGCCCACCCCTGGGGAAGTTTCCTTTCCCCCCGCAGCCCTGCCTTGCATCCCTGCAAAATCGTCGCTATGCGCCCCCCGTCTGCGGGGCGTAGCGCCATCGGGCGCCGCATTGTCCCGCCGGCTCGACCGGTATGGGGGAATTGACGCGCGTGGAGAATTCCGGCGGCATTACGGCCAGTTTGCAGGGGCGCTACGCCTCTGCACTCTATGATCTGGCGTCCGACAAGAAGTCCGTGACCGCGGTCGAGACTGACCTCGACACGCTGGGCGACGCGCTGGCCCAGTCCCCCGATCTGGCCGCATTGATCCGCAATCCGCAGGTCGGCCGCACCGCCTCCGCCAAGGCGATCCAAGCCGTCGCCGGGGTGCTCGGCCTGTCTGAGCTGACCAGGAACTTCCTCGGCGTTCTCGCCGCCAACGGCCGCCTCTCCGCCCTGCCCAATATCATCCGCGCCTTCGCCACCATCGCCGCCGCCGCGCGCGGCGAGGTGACCGCCGAAGTGACCAGCGCCCATCCGCTCGACGACGATCAGTTCCGGCTGCTCACCGAGAAGCTGAAGGCGCGCGAAGGCCGCGATGTGAAGATCAAGGCATCGGTCGATCCCGAAATTCTCGGCGGCCTGGTTGTCCGCATCGGCAGCCGCCAGATCGACTCATCCATCCGCACCCGACTCAATTCTCTCGCGCAAGCGATGAAAGGCTGAACATGGAAATCCGCGCCGCAGAAATCTCGAAGGTCATCAAGGACCAGATCGCCAATTTCGGCACCGAGGCCCAGGTCTCGGAAGTCGGCTCGGTGCTATCAGTCGGCGACGGTATCGCCCGCATCCACGGGCTCGACAATGTCCAGGCCGGCGAGATGGTCGAATTTTCGAACGGGGTTAAGGGCATGGCGCTCAACCTTGAGGCCGATAACGTCGGCGTCGTGATCTTCGGCTCGGACTCCGAGATCAAGGAAGGCGATGTCGTCAAGCGGACCGGCACGATTGTGGACGTTCCCGTCGGCAAGGGCCTGCTGGGCCGGGTGGTCGATGGTCTCGGCAATCCGATCGACGGCAAGGGGCCCATCGTCGCCGAGAAGCGCATGCGCGTCGAGAAGAAGGCGCCGGGTATCATCCCGCGCAAATCGGTCAATGAACCGGTGCAGACCGGGCTCAAGGCGATCGACGCGCTGGTCCCCATCGGCCGCGGCCAACGCGAGCTGATCATTGGCGACCGCCAGACCGGCAAGACTGCCGTCGCCATCGATACCTTCATCAACCAGAAAGACATCAACGCCGGCGACGATGAGAGCAAGAAGCTCTACTGCATCTATGTCGCCATCGGCCAGAAGCGCTCGACTGTTGCGCAAATCGTCCGCCAGCTCGAAGAGAACGGGGCGATGGAATATACCATCGTCGTCGCCGCCACCGCTTCCGAGCCCGCGCCGCTACAGTACCTCGCGCCCTATACCGGCGTGACCATGGGCGAGTATTTCCGCGATAACGGCATGCACGCCGTGATCGTTTATGACGATCTGTCCAAGCAGGCGGTCGCCTACCGCCAGATGTCGCTGCTGCTGCGCCGTCCGCCGGGCCGCGAAGCCTATCCGGGCGACGTCTTCTATCTCCACTCACGCCTGCTCGAGCGCGCCGCCAAGATGAACGACGACAATGGCGGCGGATCTTTGACGGCGCTGCCGATCATCGAAACCCAGGCGGGCGACGTCTCGGCCTATATTCCCACCAACGTGATTTCGATCACCGACGGGCAGATCTTCCTGGAAACCGGCTTGTTCTACCAGGGCATTCGCCCGGCGATCAACGTCGGCCTGTCGGTGAGCCGCGTCGGTTCCGCCGCACAGACCAAGGCAATGAAGAAGGTGTCCGGCTCGATCAAGCTGGAGCTGGCGCAATACCGCGAAATGGCCGCTTTCGCCCAGTTCGGCTCGGACCTCGACGCCTCGACCCAGAAGCTGCTCAACCGCGGTGCGCGGCTGACCGAGCTGCTGAAGCAGGCACAGTTTTCGCCGCTGTCGTTCGAGGAGCAGACTGTGACGATCTTCGCCGGCACCCAGGGCTATCTCGACGGCATCGGGGTCAACCGGGTGACTGACTACGAAACCAAAATGCTCAGCTGGATGCACGCCGAACATGCCGATCTGCTGGGCGACATCCGCAGCAGCAAGGATCTGTCCGACGATTCCCGGGCCAAGCTGGTCGCGGCGCTCGACGCGTTCGGCAAGACGTTCGCCTGACCACACCGCACCCGCCCCTGTTGAGCGGCATTGGGAAATTTGAATGGCGAACCTCAAGGAACTGAAAGGCCGGATCAACTCGGTCAAATCGACCCAGAAGATCACCAAGGCCAAGCAAATGGTTGCCGCAGCGAAGCTGCGCAAGGCGCAGGCGGCGGCTGAGGCCGCGCGGCCCTATGCCAGCCGCATGGCCGCCGTGATGGCCAGCCTGGCGAGCAAGATTTCGCTCAGCGACGACAGCCCCAGACTGATCGCGGGAACCGGAAGGGACCAGGTCCAGCTGCTAGTTGTCGCCACCTCGGACAAGGGCCTGTGCGGCGCGTTCAATTCGAACATCGTCAAGGCCGCCAAGCTCAAGGCATCGGCGCTGCGGGCCGAGGGCAAGACGGTGCTGTTCTACCTGATCGGCCGCAAGGGCCGGGCCCCGATCACGCGCGAATGGCCCAAGGCGGTGCTCGACAATTTCGACACCACCGATGTGCGCGAGCCTGGCTACGCCGAGGCCGAGAAGATCGCCGCCGAGCTGGTCGCCCTGTATGACGCGGGCAAGTTCGATGTCGCCCATCTGTTCTTTTCGACGTTCAAGAACGCGCTCACCCAGAACCCGACGCAGCAGCAGATCATCCCCGTCCCCGCCCCCAAGCTGGAAGCAACAACTGCGGGCGCGGCGGTGGAATATGAGCCCGACGAGGAGGAAGTCCTGATCGAGCTGCTGCCGCGCTACCTCAAGACCCAGCTGTTCGGCGCGCTGCTCGAAAACCAGGCGTCCGAGCAAGGCGCCTCGATGACTGCAATGGACAACGCCACGCGCAACGCCGGCGAGCTGATCCAGAAGCTCACCATCCAATATAACCGCAGCCGCCAGGCCGCGATCACGACTGAGCTGATCGAAATTATTGCGGGCGCGGAAGCGCTGTAGCAACAGACAAAATGGCTTGGCGCGGAAGCGCTCTGATCCGATAGAATTTTAGGCAAGGAAACGAAAATGGCCACCGCAGCAGTGCTCAACACCCCCGCAAATACCGCTGGCGGCCGGATCAGCCAGGTCATCGGCGCCGTCGTCGACGTCAGCTTCGAGGGCGAATTGCCGGCGATCCTCACCGCGCTGGAAACCGATAACAATGGCAACCGCCTGGTGCTCGAAGTCGCCCAGCATCTCGGCGAGAACACCGTGCGCACGATTGCCATGGATTCGACCGACGGCCTGACCCGCGGCCAGAGCGTCAGCAGCACCGGTTCGCAAATCACCGTGCCGGTCGGCCCGATGACCTTGGGCCGGATCGTCAACGTGATTGGCGAGCCGATCGACGAGCGCGGGCCGGTCAATTCCGAGATGCGGATGCC
>JANLQW010000042.1:0-11226 GCA_031368085.1 Novosphingobium sp.
CTCATGGGGATGGGCTACGAGCTTGACATCATCACGATCGTGATCGTCGGCGGCGCGAGCCTGGCAGGCGGACGTGGCACCATTCTGGGGACGGTCCTCGCTGCCGTGCTGATCTCCATGATCGACAACGGGTTGACGATCATGAACGTGCCATCCTTCTACCAATACTTGGTCAAGGGTTCGGTGCTCCTTACCGCGGTTATCCTCGACCAGTGGTACCAGCGCCGGCGCGCAGCCGTTGCTACGGCCTGACTGCACTTAAAGAAAAGAACAGAATTCGGAGGAAATGATGCAGCTGGATGTGGTAGACGTTGTCATCGTCGGCACCGGGGCAACGGGCGGCACAGCCGCCAAGGTGCTGAGCGAGCGGGGTCTCAAGGTCGTCGGTCTCGACCGCGGCCCTTGGCTCAAGCCGAAGGACTTTTCGGGCGACGAGATCAAATACGTCAACCGAAACTTCCTCGTTCCCGATGCGCTGCTCAACCCGCGCACTTATCGTGAACATGAGACCGAGACGGCCGAGCTGTCGAGCTTCTCGCTGCTCCCACAGATGGTGGGCGGTGGCACCGTGCACTGGGCTGGCTGGTTCCCGCGTCCCAAGCCGTCCGACTTCCGCCAGCATTCGCTTCATGGTGACGTGCAGGGCGCCAGCCTTGCCGACTGGCCTTACAGCTATGACGACCTGGAGCCGTTCCTGACCAAGGTGGAATGGGCCTTCGGCTGCGCCGGTCTCGACGGCGCGGACAGGAACGCGCCCTATCGCAGCCGCCCCTATCCGACCCCGCCGATGGCCCCGACCAAGTTTGGCAAGACCTTCTATCGCGCCTGCGAGGCTCTCGGCATCAACGCCCACCCGATCCCCCAGGCTTTCGTGACCCGGCCCTTCAAAGGCCGTGAGCCGAAGCACCTGACAGGGTTCTGGAACCTCTATGGTGATCCGAGCGAAATGCGCTCCGGCACCGCTACGACCTTCATCCCCGAGGCGCTCGCGACCGGCAATTACGAACTGCGGACCGAATGCTACGTCAATCGGGTCACGGTGAACGCAAATGGCGAAGCAAAGGGCGTGGTCTACACCGATCCCGACGGCAATGAAGTCGAGCAGGAAGCCAGGATTGTCATCCTTGCGGCCGGGGCCATCGAGTCCGCGCGCCTGCTTTTCCTGTCCGCCAGCGATCGGCACCCAGATGGCCTCGCTAACAGCAGCAGCCAGCTCGGCAAGAACGCCACCTTCCACGAGTACGTTTATGCGACCGGCGTCTTCGATCGCGAGATCACCGAACCATTCGACGGCTATGCCGGCCACTATCTGAGCGGTGGTTCGATGGAGTTCTACGAGACCGACGAGAAGCGCGGCCACATCTGCGGGTCGATCATCGGCGCCAGCCAGGTCGGTCACCCGATCAACTGGATGCTGCCCGGGCGTCCTAAATGGGGAGAGGCGGCCAAGAAGGCTGACCGCGATTACTTCCGCCATTCCATGAAGATCGGCGTCTGCCTCCACGATCTTGCGGTCGAGAGCAATCGCGTCGATCTTGACCCGACCGTAAAGGACGCCTGGGGCGTTCCGGTGGCGCGCATCACCCACAAGTCGCATCCGAACGACCTGGCACTGGCCAGGTGGCAACTCGCCAAGAACTCGGAAATCCTCGATGCAGCGGGGGCCAAGCAGATCACCTCGGTCACCCACCTGCGCTGCACCGGCAACACGTTCCACCAGCAAGGCACCGCGCGAATGGGATTTGATCCCGATAAGTCGGTGCTCAACGAGTGGTGCGAGGCACATGACGTGCCCAACCTGTACGTCATCGACGGGTCAGGCTTCCCGACAGCGCTCGGCATCAACCCGACGCTGACGATGATGGCGCATGCCTGGCGCGCTTCCGAATTCATCGCCGACTATCACGCCAAGGGCCGCAAGTTCCGGCTCGACCGGCCTGCGGCCGTCCTTGCACAATAGGGGAGTAATCGAATGGCAAGCAGAGCCGATTGGCAGGTCGTCCCCCGCTCCATCGCCGATGAGCCAGAGAGTCACATGTTCTTTTCCGAACATGAATGGAGGACGATCGAAGCTGCGACTGCACGCATCTATCCATCCGATGACGCGCCGGGGGCTCGTGAAGCCAAGGCGGTCCGATTCATCGACAGGTATCTTTCCGGCCTCGACTATATCTTTGCGAGCGCCGACGGGAGCGGGTTCCTGCAGATCAGTGGCAAGGACGCGGACGCCTGGCGCATTCGCGTCGAAAAGCTGCAACGGAAATATCGTGACGGCATTCGCCGTATGGACGACATCTCACTGGAGACATTCAGCGCACAGTTCTGTCATGTCGAGGAAGAGCGGCAGGACCGGGTGCTCGAGATCCTCTCGGGCGCACCCAAGCCCATTGCAGTCCGCGTTGCCGCCTCCGGCGAGGCCCATGTCCAGAACATAGCGGACGACGCCCTCGATTTCTTCAACGCACTGGCACTGCACACACGGCAGGGCACGTTTTGCGACCCGGTCTATGGCGGTAATGCGGGCCGTGTCGGCTGGAAGGCAATCGGCTTTCCGGGCCCTGAATCGCTGCTGGCGACGCAGGATTGCACCTACGGCCACAAGGACAAGTTTCTGACAGATTTCGACTGGGCAGACCTGATCCCGCATCTGCGCGACAAGGCAGACTGACCCGGCCTGCCAAAGCTTCGAATAATCCGGATGATGCCCGCATGGACAAAAGGATGGGAAATGACCAGCAGCAGTTCACCAAAGGGGGCCATCCCCCAGACCGGCACCGGCAATGCCGAGGGCTATATGTTCTTCAACGTCGCCGAGGCGCGGACGCTCGATGCCATGACAGCGCGCATCATGCCGAGCGAACCGGATGGGCGGGGCGCGCGCGAAGCGGGGGTTGTGACCTATCTCGACCATGCGGTCGCCGGCTATTTCCGCGACTTGCAGAGCATCTACCGCGTCGGCCTGCAGCGGCTCGACGCGTATTCGAAGGCAAGGGCCGGGTCGATCTTCCCTGAACTGGGCGCCGCCCAGCAGGACGAGATTCTCGCCCAGATCGACACCGGCAGCGGTGTGTCCTCGGCTGGCGTGGGCGCCGATGTTTGGGATGCCAATGGCACCGACTCGATCCTCACCCGCTTCTTCGCCATTGTCCGCGAGCACGCCATTCAGGGCATGTTCTGCGACCCAATATATGGTGGAAATCGCGATTTCACCGGTTGGAAGCTGATCGGCTTTCCAGGTGCCCAGTGGGAATATACCGAAGAACAGATGCGTCCGGGCTTCGATGCAACCACCATTCCCATTCTCTCCCTTGCCGATCTCCAGCGCTTGAAAGCTCCCCATCATGACTAAACCAGTAAATGCCATCGTCGTCGGTCTCGGCGCGTCTGGTGGGATCATCGCCGCAGAGCTCGCCAAGGCCGGTGTGAAGGTTACGGCATTGGAAAAAGGTCCCCACTACCCGGCCGACTATTTCCGCGAAAAGCACGACGAAATCCGCTACTACACCCGTGGTGCCCTGGTGCCACATCTGTCGCAAAACCCCATCACCTGGCGCGCTCGCGATGGTGGAACCGCCACGATTCTGCCCTGGGCCTCCGGTCCGCTCGGCACAACTGAGCCGCTGCACCTGCCGCCCTCAATCGGCACGGGCGGCGGCACGCTCCACTGGGGCGGGGCGGTCTGGCGCCACCGCAAAGCCGACTTCCACATGCGCACCAGTCTCATCGAGCGCTTCGGCGCGGCCGCGCTGCCGGAAGGCACCTCCATCGTCGACTGGCCGATGAGCTATGACGACCTCGAGCCCTATTACGACCGTGTCGAGTGGGAACTGGGCGTCTCCGGCCAGGCCGGCAACATCGATGGCAAATTGGTCGGGGGCGGCAACCCATTCGAGGCACCGCGCAAGCGCGGCTATCCAATGCGGCCGCTGCGTTCGGCCGCCGCCAACGCACGCTTTGTCGAAGCGACCCGCCGGCTCGGCCTGCACCCGTTTCCGCAGGCCGCCGCGATTGCCTCCGAGGACTACAAGGACCTCAAAGGGTGCGTTTATTGCGGCTTCTGCCACGGATATCCATGCCACGTAAACGCCAAACAGTCCTCGCACGTGACGTCTGTGCCCGAGGCGCTCGCAACCGGCAATCTCAACATCATTCCGTTCGCACGGGTCATTCACGTCAACCGCGAGCGCGAAGGTGGGCGCGTCAAGGGTGTCACTTATATCAACGCGGTCGGCGAAGCGAAAGACATCGAAGCCGATATCGTCGTACTGGCTGCGTATTCGCTCGAGAACACACGTCTGATGCTGCAATCGGGCATCAACGCCAACGGTCAGGTGGGCAAGCACTTCATGACCCACTGCTTTGGCTGGTTCAGCGGCGTCGTCCCCGAGTTCACCAATTCCTTCATGGGCCCACTAGTCGGCGCGCATGTGGTCGACGACTATACCTCCGAGCTGATCCCCGACAACGATCTGGGTGTGCTCTGGGGTTCGCCGATCACCAGCTTTCCAGGCGATACCCAGCCGCTGGAGGCTTCGCACAACACGCCCCCGGGAATGCGTAAATGGGGTGCGGAGTACAAGGAGTGGTTCGCGAGTTCCTATCGCCGAATCTTCTCCATGCACACACAGACATCCAGCCTTCCCTATGCGGGCGGCTATTGCGACCTCGATCCAAATGTCAGGGACCCGTTCGGCCAGCCGGCGTTACGCATGACGCACGACTGGGTGGCCCACGACATCAACTCAATGAAGTTCTTCACCAGGGTGAAGGTGGCGATCGCCCAGGAGATGGAGATGACGGAATATTGGGAAGAACCCAATCCGCCGCCGTATCATCTATCGACCCACGAGGTCGGCACCCATCGCATGGGTCTCAATCCCAAGGAATCGGTCGTTGATCCCTACGGCGAGTCCCATGAGTGCGAGAACCTCTTCGTCGTTGGCGGCGGCCAGTTTCCGACCCTGCCGTCCTACAATCCAACAATGACGATCCAGGCGCTGGCCTTTCTCACTGCTGACCGCATCGTCGGCAAGGTCTAGCCCGGATCCGAAAAAAGGAGTGCTCCATGGCAACGAATTCAGTCACGCTTGAAGGCAAGGTTGCATTCGTAACCGGCGCCAGCAGCGGCATCGGTGCCGCTGTCGCGGCGGCTTTGGCCGGGCAGGGGGTCAAGCTCGGCCTTGCCTCGCGTCACAAGAACGATCTGGGCCTGCCGAACGTCCTCGCCTCGGCTTGCGACGTCCGGGACCGCGCCCAGGTCGAGGCGGCGATGGCCGCGACAGTCGAGCGCTTCGGGCGCCTCGACATCGTGGTCGCAAATGCGGGGGTCGGTTCGTACCGGCCGGTGGTCGAGACATCGCTCGAAGAGATCGATGAAATGATCGACATCAACGTCAAGGGATTGATCTACACGGCGCAGGCCGCAATCCTGCATTTGCGCGAAAAGGGCGGAGACTTCGTCACGGTGGCGTCGGAAGCGGGGCGCCGCGGCCTGCCTGACGAGGCCGTCTATGTCGCCTCCAAATTCGCCCAGGTCGGGTTCACGCGTTCGCTCGACCACGAGTTGCGCGGCCTCGGCATCCGGTGCTCGAATATCTGCCCGGGTGGCGTTGCCACCAATTTCGGCATGGGCCGGGGCCTGCGGACGCCAGACATGGCAGAACTCGCCAACATGATGCAGGCCGAGGACGTGGCGGAAGTGGTCCTGTTCACCCTCACGCGCCCGCCGACCTTTCGTATCCTCGAGACGGCCTTCCGCTCCATGCACGAACAGAACTGGGGTTGAGTTTGTTTCGCCCACACGTGCCATATTTCGGGACTTTACAATGAAAAAGATCGTCACCATCGGCGAAATTCTCGTTGAAATCATGGCCACGGAGCGCGGTAACGGCTTTACCCGGCCGATATCGCTTGTGGGCCCATTCCCCTCCGGCGCGCCGGCGATCTTCATCGACCAGGCCGCCAGGTTCGGCCAGCCGTGCGGCATGATCGGTTGTGTGGGTGCCGACGATTTCGGCAGGATGAACCTCGACCACCTCAAGCAGGACGGCGTCGACACGTCCGCCATCGCCATCGATCCCGAATACGCAACCGGCAGCGCTTTCGTCCGCTACCGCGAGGACGGGGCGCGCGACTTCGTCTTCAACATCAAGCACAGCGCCTCTGGCCTGACCTCGCTCACCGATGCCGGCCGTGCCCTCATCGACACAAGCCATCATCTGCACGTGATGGGCACTTCACTCTTTTCTCCCGAAATCGTGGCTGCGGTCCTCGAAGGCATTCGGCTGATCAAGGCGAAGGGCGGCACCGTTTCCTTCGATCCCAATGTCCGCGCCGAAATGCTTGGCCTTCCGGGTCTTCGTCAGGCGCTCGAGACCATCTTCTCGCAGTGCGATCTGTTCCTGCCGAGCGGTCCGGAGATCTACCTCTTCACCAAGGCCACAACCGAGGCCGAGGCGATCGCTGAGATCCTCAAGGGCGGCGTCAGGGCCATTGTGGTCAAGAACGGCTCGGAGGGCGCGACCTACCACGACTGCGAGACCACAGTCCGCCAGCCTGCCTTCAGGGTCGAGGAGGTTGATCCTACCGGTGCAGGGGACTGTTTCGGGGCAACCTTCGTCTGTTGCTGGCTGCGTGGCATGGTTCCGGCCGATGCCCTGCGATACGCTGCCGCGAGCGGCGCGCGCGCCGTCGAAAAACAGGGCCCCATGGGGGGCGCTTCGAGCCTCGCCGAACTGGATGCCTTCGTTGCCAATGCCTCTGCCGGGAGCCGCTCATGACCAACTCGCGCAGCGCCAACATCGCCCGCGATCACCGCAGCGGCGCGCAGCCTGGCATTACCTCCGTTTGCACGGCTCATCCGCTCGTCATTGAGGCCGCCTTGCTCCAGGGCAGGGACCAGGGCACCGACGTCCTCATCGAGGCAACCTGCAATCAGGTCAACCAGGAGGGGGGCTATACGGGGATGACGCCCGCCGATTTCCGCCGCTTTGTCGGCGAGATCGCCGGGCGTGTCGGCTTCGATATAAATCGCCTGATCCTTGGCGGCGATCACCTCGGTCCCAATCCCTGGAAGTATCTGTCGGCCGAGGAAGCGATGGCCCGCGCAGCGGTGATGGTGGATGCCTATGCCAAGGCCGGGTTCACCAAGATCCATCTTGATACCTCGATGGGTTGCGCCGGTGAGACTATCGCCCTGACCGACGAGATGACGGCCGAACGCGCCGCGCACCTGGCCAGAGTTGCTGAGTTCGCATCAGGTGACGCCGGGACATCGCCCGTCTATGTCATTGGCACCGAAGTGCCCGTACCGGGCGGTGCGCTCGATTCGATCGATCATCTGGAAGTCACCAGCCCGGAAGCTGCGTTCAAGACCGTCGATGTTCACCGCCGAGCTTTTGCCGCTGCCGGCGTATCACACGCTTTCGAGCGGGCTGTTGGGGTCGTCGTGCAACCGGGCGTCGAATTCGGCAATGCCAATGTCGTGGCTTACGACCGCGAGAAGGCGCGGGTTTTGAGCGCTGCTCTTTTGAAGATGCCGCAATTCATCTTCGAAGCGCATTCCACCGACTATCAGAGCGCCGATGCGCTGCGGGCATTGGTGGAGGACGGCTTCGCCATTCTGAAGGTTGGCCCGTGGCTGACCTTTGCGCTGCGCGAAACACTCTACGGGCTCGACCATATCGCCCAAGCGCTGGACCCGACATTTGCCGAACAAGGCCTGATTGCCGCAATGGAAAGACTCATGCTGAGAGAGCGCGGCAACTGGCAGAAATATTACCACGGCAACGCAAGCGAGCAGCGCCAGCAGCGCCATTTCAGTTATTCGGACCGCATTCGTTACTACTGGCCGCATGCCGAGGCGCAAGCAGCGGTCAACCGCTTGCTGTCGATGCTTGATGGGCGCTCGATCCCCGAGACGCTGGTTAGCCAGTATCTGGGCGCGCTCTATCCGGCAGTGTCGGACGGGAAGACCGCCCCCGACGCACGCAGTCTGCAAATCGCTGCGGTCCGCCGGGTGCTCGATCTGTACGCGAGGGCCTGCCGCCCCAGCAAATGAGCCTCGCTTCGTCCGGAGCAAGGCACCGTATCGCCGCCCAAGAATCCTCTTTGTCCTATGTTACCAGCATAGGTCGGAAGAGTGCATGGTATATGCAGCTAAGCCATTGAAGAAAAGAATTAATTGAGCCACTCATTGCTGCTTGCCTTGTTCTTTATTATGAACTAAGTTCGGTTTTAATGCGAGGCGAGCAGATGCTGCTTCGCTCTGTCTGAGCCCGCGGTGGCCTAAATTGGAGGATTTTCCTTTGGTAGTTCCCTATACCGTCGTCGCGCTTTCCACGCGCACCAACGCCGTCAAGACGACCAAGGAGTCGCTTGAGAACATCAAGCGCATCAATGACTTCATGGATGTCGCAGTAATGGTTGCCTCAACTGACGGCGCCCCGGTCCGTCTGATCGTGTTGCCGGAAATGGCTATCCAGGGCATGCCGATGGATTTCCGCGCCGGCAACAAGGAGCAGCACGAGTCGGCCGCGACCACGATTCCTGGGCCGGAGACCGAAGCGCTGGCCGTCAAGGCAAAGCAATTCAACGCCTATATCGCTGCAGAGCTGCTGTGGGTCCGCGACGAGGATTTCCCGGGGCATCTGTTCAACGTCGGCTTCATCATCAACCCGCAGGGCGAGATCATCTACCGCCGGGCGAAGGCCACTAGCGACGCCTATGAGGGTGGCGCGCTCGGCACCACCAACCCACATGACTTGTGGGACGAGTGGATCGAGAAGAAAGGTAATGGCAACAAGCTCGACGCCTTCTTCCCAGTTGCCCGCACAGAGATCGGCAATATCGGGTACCTGATATGCCACGAGGGCGCCTATCCGGAGACCAGCCGTGGCCTCGCCATGAACGGCTGCGAGATCATGATCCGCGCTACCCTCATCGAGCCGCAGGTGATGCAGGGAATGTGGGAGCTGCAGAACCGCGCTCACGCCATGTTCAACCAGATGATCGTCGTCTCCCCCAACCTGGGGCCCCAGGTTGGCAAGGACGGCGGCTTCTTTGACGTCTTCGGCGGCCAGTCGATGATCGTCGACCATAAGGGCCACGTGCTGGTCAAGCAGCCCGGCATGGCGAACGGCGACTCCTTTGTCAGCACCGTCATCGACATCGAGGCGCTTCGCCGCGCTCGCATCGCCAATGGCGTGACCAACTGGTTCAAGGATCTGCGCACCGAGCAGTACGCGGCCATCTACGAACAGCCGATCTACGAGAAGAACCAGTACGTCAAGGAACTGCCGCAGGAAGGCTGGATTGCGCGCGAAGACAAGCGCCGCGCCGACAATATCGAAAAGCTGGTCGAACGCGGTCTGTTGGTTCGCCCGAGCAACTAGGCAGTTCGGCAACAATCCGATCCTTCTGCCCGCGTGACCCCATTGGGTCGCGCGACGGTGGGGCAACCAAGGGGTGGGGCGCGAGCGGCGCTCCACCGCCCAGGCAATTCAATATCCGGAGAGATCATGTCCCTTTGCCACGGCTACGCGGCCGCTTCGCCCGAAGCGCCGCTGGCTCCCTTCTCCTTCGAGCGCCGCGAACCCGGTCCCAAGGATATCCAGATCGAAATCCTCTATTGCGGCGTCTGCCACTCCGACCTTCACCGCGCGCGTAATGAATGGGGCGGGACCATCTATCCCTGCGTGCCTGGCCACGAAATGGTCGGTCGGGTCACCGCCGTCGGTAGCGAAGTGACCAGGTTCAAGGTCGGCGATACCGCGGGCGTTGGCGTCATGGTAGGCTCCTGCCAGCAGTGCGAAAGTTGTGAGGACGGGCTCGAGCAGTTCTGCGAAGTCGGCCAGACCGAAACCTACAATAGCCATGACAAGCACACCGGCGGCCACACCTACGGGGGCTATTCATCCCACATCGTGGTCGAAGAGGCTTTCGTCCTGCGCATCCCCGAAGGCATGGACATGGCCGCGGTAGCACCGCTCTTATGTGCCGGCATCACGACCTATTCGCCGCTTCGCCATTGGAAGGTAGGGCCAGGTCAGAAGATAGGCGTCGTTGGTCTCGGCGGTCTTGGTCACATGGCCGTCAAGATCGCCGCTGCACTCGGCGCGCATGTCGTGTTGTTCACCACGTCGTCAGGCAAGGGCAGCGATGCAAAGCGTCTGGGCGCCAAGGAAGTGGTCATTTCGACGGATGCCGAAGCCATGGCCAGGCACGCAAACAGCCTCGACTTCATCCTCGATACTGTCTCTGCCAATCACGACATCAATGCCCTGCTGCAGCTCCTGCGTCGCGACGGCACCCTGACCCAAGTCGGTGTTCCGGTCGAGCCGCAGGCGATTCATGCCGGTACATTGGTCGGAAAGCGCCGCAACTATTCGGGCTCTACCATTGGTGGCGTCGCCGAGACACAGGAGATGCTTGAGTTTTGCGCCAAGCACGGCATCGTCTCCGATATCGAGCTCATTGCTGTCCATCAGATCAATGATGCCTTCGAGCGTATGCTGCGGTCGGATGTGAAGTACCGGTTTGTCATCGACATGGCGACGCTGAAGACCGTCGCGTAACCGGCCGCTCGCTGTGCGCAGTTCTCACAAGTGAAAGCACCGTTCCGGTTTTTCGGGAATGGCACCAGTTGAAAAGATTGCATCGGTGCACAAGGTTTAAGAGCGCGGCGTGACGGAAAGGATCTTTTCGATCTCCTTGGCCGCCGCAGTCAGCGGCTTGGCAAGGGCCCTCAGCCGGTCAATTGTGGCGCGCTGTAACGGCAGCGAAAAACTGATATGGACCACCGGCCAGTTCGGCACAGCGACAGCCACTCCGACGCACCTTACACCTATATACGCCTCCTCAAGGTCGAGCGCATAACCCTTCTCCCGGACCTCCGCGAGCCGTTCTCGTAGTTGTTCGCGCGTCGTTATAGTGTTCTCAGTAAGAGCTGTGAGCTTTTCGGGCAACAGGTCGATATCCTCGTCGATGAAGCTCAGGGCCATTGAGGCAATGCCCCCCGATGAAGCGTGTGCTGGGTGGCGTCTTCCGACTGTCGCGGCGAGTCTGACGACCTGCTCACGCGGATCGATACGCTTCAAGATTACTTCTTCGCCGCCGTGCAGAATGCCAAGATGACAGGTTTCGCTGTTCTCTTCTACCAGCGACTGCAAAGTCGGGCCAAGCAAGACCGGTAGGTCGGATGGGCCCGCCGCCCCTGCGGCGGCCACT
>JANLQW010000071.1:0-4162 GCA_031368085.1 Novosphingobium sp.
GCGGCGCGAGTTCCGGTTTGGTGAGGTGGCCCGCGACATGGTAGCCAAGGCGCGGGGGCTATTGGGCGATCCTGATCGCATCGCGGCCTTGCGGGGCCGTCTCGACAAGGCGCTGGGACGCGAGCCGTCAGCAGCGCCCGACGCCGCTGACAAAGAACCGGGGCAGGATCGCGGCACCAATGCCGCCGCGCTACGCCTTCGCGCGCGCATGGCCGAACTCGGCAATCAGGTGCGCAAGGATGATGAGCGGGATCGTGATCGGACAAAGGATCGTGACCGTGACCGTGGAGGGCCAGGACGATGAGCGACAAGCAGGACGATCCACTTTTGGGATTGCTGACCGATATTGCCGAAGGGGTGGCGGCGCTCGCTGCGCGTGTTGACGCAATGGAAACAGAAGCTGCGGCGCATCGGAGCCAAGTGAATGAGGCACTGGCGACCATCGCCGAAATCGCCACGCGCACCTATTATGTCAGCAAGCCGCCCAATGCCTTGCCCGATGATGTCATCAACGCGGGCGTGATGGACGCCATGATCGAGCGGTGGCCGTCCGGCGCGGTTATCGGCATGTCGAGCCATGACCGCCAATTCTTGAGCGAACTCGACCGTCACCCCATCGAGACCATCGACATGATGATTTCACGCGCGAAGGCCAATGCCGACCAGAGCAATGCCAGCCGTCTTCGCATGGAGGCGATCCTTGCCTTGCTCAAACGGGAAAAGGAGCGAAGGGCGAAAGCGGCAGACATCGAGCGCGATGCGCCGGGGCGGAGCCGGTGAGCATCGCTGGGCCGAAGTCAGCCACGCCGAGGTCAATGTCACCGAACGCTATCGACGACTTATCGGTCGTCCAGGGCTAAATTGGGTAGCATCGAAAGCGGACATTGTGATGGGGTTTTTCGACACTCCGCGAACCACGAAAGCGCGTGAGGCGATCGATTGTGTCACAACCGACTGGTTGTGACACCCAAACTGCCGTCAGTAAGCAGAGCCTTCGAGTTCCACGCGATTAAAGCAGCGAGCGGCGAGATCTTCGGGGCGAATCCAGAATTGGTAAACACCTTCGGCGAAGAAATGCCCGATTGGGTCACAGGACGACATTTCGAATAGCAAGCGCCATTTGCCAAGCCGCTCCTCAGCGCCGCCCTGGACGTAGCTTGGCGGACCCAGGAAATGATCGGGGGTATTAATATGAAGACCGTGCTCCCCCCGGCTGCCAATCGCGTGACTGCTGCGGACCAGCGCCAGCGCTTCTTCGGGCAGGATGTGCGCGGGGTCGGGGTTTGCTGACAGAGTGGCGTTAATCGATTGGTTTACGGTTTCGCCCAAGGCGAAATGCGTCACCTTCTGAAAATCAACAAAGACCTGCCACACAGCGTCGCTGTCGACGGTGGCCAAAGGCGCGATTGGATCGGCGGTCTGGGCGCGCGCATTCCATTGATCGATCGAGGATTGAAGAGAGATCGCGAAAGCATCGCCCTCTGCTTGTGACATATCGCCGCGCTTCACGAAGCGGGCGATATGTCCGCGATGCGACTGATCGGCGATCTCGCCCATTGCAATACGAACCGCTTTCCAGTCATGCGGAAAATTGGCGAATGGGCGCACCAGTTTGTTGTCGCTGTCGTAGCGATTTTGGTGATAATGCGACTCGGCGATCGCGCCGTCGAGCGCAGTAAGCGCCTTGGGAAGGTCGATCGTGCCGGGCCAAAATCTCCGCTCTTCCGCCTCGTCCTCCTCGACCACAGGAGGTAGATCTGTACCATTAACCAGAACCGGATCGAAGCTCCAACGAGGCAGCAGGCGTGGCCAATCCTCGTCGCGCCGCACCCACCCCCAAACACCTTGATCGCCATAGGCGTGAGGCAGAATAGCAGGAACGGCGGCAGGTGTGAAAAGGCGCGGATCGCCTTCGGCATAAAGGACGCGGCACTCCCAAAAATTGCCCCAGTCGAGATCGACGAAAACATAGAGAAGGCCGTGTTCAGGCAGGCCGAGCCGTCGCGCGTCCGGAATTGCGGCACAGTCAATCTGCATGATGAGATGAAGCGCGCGCTCAACGCCATCATGGGTTGTGAAAGATGGCCAAGTGAAATCCTGCGGGACAAGGGGAACACCACCCCAATAACTCAGGGCATCGTTGCGCGGAGGAAAATGCTGGCGAAACAGGATTGCTCGATCGCCCATAGCGGGTTGCACCGGCGTAGGAGGGGGAGATGATAGGGCAGTGTTATTTACAAGCGGACCTGCGCTCGTTGTCTGCGTGACCACGCTCTTGAGCCGAGCCTGTAATTGTTCGGGTGCCTCTGCTTGCGGCGATATCAGTTGAACTTCGAAGGGCTGCGTTGGCTTGCCTTTCCGTCGCGTGGTCGCACCCGTATGAAGAATGCGACGAAGCACCACGAAAAATACAACAAAGGCGATTCCGATGAAAAGAAACCGGCTGATTTCTGGCGGGCCACCGTCGCTTGCCGCAGTCAAGGCTAACCACGTGGGGCATCCAACCGCAAACTGCTTTAGGCTACTAAGGGTACATTTGCTGATTTGACGCACCTTAGCCACCGCTTCATTCACCCATGTGTCTGCTTGCGATTTGGTAGCGGAAACTTCTTAAGAAACGGACAGCGGCGTGCAACAGTCAGGTGTCTTCCGGTAGCGTCCGCTTTGAGGCGCGGCCTCCGACCAAGTAAACGACCGCCATTGGAACACCAGCCGCCATACCGACAATGGTGTCACAACCGAACGGTTGTGACACCGGTTCAATGTCAGCTTTTCGCCATTTGCGCGCAAAAGCTGCCTGTCCGGAATCCACGACAAAGCAGCCCCCTCAATCGAACTCCCATCCCCGCTCGCCGTGGCTGGTGATGTCGAGTCCTTCGCGCTCTTCGTCGCCGGTAACCCGCATCGGCAGGACCAGCGAGACCGCCAGCGCCAGCACTGCGCTGGCAACCATCGACCACACCGCCACAACGCCCACTCCTGCGAGTTGTGCACCGAACTGGCTCGCCATATCTTTGCCTTCGGCATAGCCGGTGCCGCCGAGTGCGGGCGAGAGGAACACTGCCAGCAGCAGCGATCCGGTCATGCCGCCGACGCCGTGAACGGCAAAGACGTCGAGCGAATCGTCAATTCTAAGCTTCTGTTTGACCAGCTGGATCATCGGGTAGCAGACACCAGCGGCGATCATGCCGATGAGCATGGCCGCGCCCGGCGAGACGAAGCCAGCAGCTGGCGTGATGGTTGCCAGCCCGGCGACAGCACCGGTGGCGAAGCCGACGCTGGTTGGCTTGCCGACGGTAAGGCGCTCGATCAGCAGCCAGACCATTGCGGCGGCGCAGGCGGCGGTGTGAGTGTTAATAATTGCGGCGGCGGCATCGTCGCTCGCCGCCAGGGCGGAGCCGCCGTTGAAGCCAAACCAGCCGACCCACAACAGCGCCGCGCCGACCAGCGTCAACGAGGGGCTGTGCGGCAGCATCAGGGTCCGGGGGAAGCCCTCCCGCTTGCCCAGCAGCAGCGCTATGACCAGGGCCGAGACGCCGGCGGTGGTGTGGACGACAATGCCGCCGGCAAAGTCCAGCGTGCCCAGCTGGCTCGCCAGCCAGCCGCCGCCCCACACCCAATGCGCGACCGGGGCATAGACCAGCAGGCCCCACAGCGCGCAGAAGCCGATCACCCAGCCGAAACGCGCGCGGTCCACCCAGGCGCCGGCCATCAGGGCGGGGGTGATGGCGGCGAAGGTTAGCTGGAACAGGGCAAAGGCGCTCTCGGGCACATTATAGCCCTCGCGCAGAGTGCCGAGGTTGCCGAGCATCCAGTTGTTCGCACCGCCCAGCCAGCCGCCGAAGGTGCCGGTGCCGACCGGCCCGAACGCGATCGAGTAGCCGCACACGATCCACAGCAGCGAGGCCACCGCCGCGATGGCGCCGCATTGCACCATCACCGAGAGGATATTCTTGGCCCGCAGCAGCCCGCCGTAGAACAGGGTGAGGCCTGGCATGGCCATCATCAGCACCAGTGCTGCGGAAATCAGCACCCAGGCGGTGTCGCCGCTGTCGGCGGTATCGGTGGCAACCTCCTGCGCATAGGCCAGCCATGGGTCGTAGCTACCTTGGCTGCGCTGTTTACCTTGATCGGTTTGAACCTGATGGGCGTGTTTGAGTTT
>JANLQW010000078.1:0-6049 GCA_031368085.1 Novosphingobium sp.
GACAAGCGGGCGGTGCTCAGCGACATTTCCCTGTCGGTCGCCAAGGGCGAAGTGCTCGGCCTGCTGGGCCCGAATGGCGCGGGCAAGACCACCTGCTTCTATTCGATTATGGGGCTGGTTCGGCCGGATTCGGGCCGCATCCTGCTCGACGGCGCGGATATCACCAAGCTGCCGATGTACCGCAGGGCGATCCTGGGGATCGGCTATCTGCCGCAGGAAACCTCGATCTTCCGGGGCATGACGGTGGAACAGAATATAAATTGCGTGCTCGAACTAGTCGAGCCCGATCGCACGGTTCGCGCTGCGGAGCTGGAGCGCCTGCTTGGCGAATTCGGCCTGATACGACTGCGCGCCAGCCCGGCCATGGCGCTGTCCGGCGGTGAGCGGCGGCGCTGCGAGATCGCCCGCGCGCTTGCCGCCAATCCGTCGTTCATGCTGCTCGACGAACCCTTCGCTGGCATCGATCCGCTGTCCATCGCCGACATCCGCGATCTGGTGAAGGATCTGAAGACGCGCGGCATCGGCGTGCTGATCACCGACCATAACGTCCGCGAAACCCTCGACATCGTCGATCGCGCCTGCATCATCTATGGCGGGCAAGTCCTGTTCGCCGGCAGCCCCGAGGCGCTGGTCGCCGATGAGAACGTGCGCAGGCTGTACCTCGGCGAGGGGTTCACCTTGTGATCCTTCGACAAGCTCAGGATGAGCGGGACTCGGGAATTGTCTCGATCCCAAAACTCCGCTCGTGCGGAGCTTGTCGAAGCATTGGTACTGAGCTGAGCCCATTTATGGCCCTCGGCCCCCGTCTCGATCTCCGGCAGTCCCAGTCGCTGGTGATGACGCCGCAGCTGCAGCAGGCGATCAAGCTGCTGGCGCTGTCCAATCTGGAAGTTGAAACCTTCATCGGCGATGCGCTGGACGCCAACCCCCTGCTCGATGTCGGCGAGGCGGCGCCTGCCGACGGGCTGGAACCGCTTGAAGCCCCGCCCGAGCTGCGCCGCACCAGCCTCGAAAGCTCGCCGATCGACCAGCTGATCGGCGAAGGCCGCGCTGCTGACGACCGTCCGCTGGATATCGAAGTGGCGGCGCTCGACCGCGACCGCGATACTGGTGATGGTGCAACCGCCGCGCAATCCGGTCCTGACTGGGGCGGAGAAATACGTATCGGCGGCGGCGAGGAAGGCCCCGGCATCGAAGAACGCGCGCAGGGCGAGGCGAGCCTGGCCGAGCACCTTCGCGCCCAGCTCGGCGCGACGACAGCCGATCCGCAGGGTGCGGCGATTGCCGATTACATCGTCGACCAGCTGGACGAGGCGGGCTACCTCGCTGCACCGCTGCGCGAGATCGCCACCTATCTGGCGATCCCTCTTGCCGAGGCCGAAGCTGCGCTGGCGCTGGTGCAGACGTTCGATCCGACCGGCGTTGGCGCGCGCAGCCTTGGCGAATGCATCGCCTTGCAGGCCATCGAGGCCGACCGCCATGATCCGGCGATGGCGCGGCTGCTCGAAAATCTCGATCTTGTCGCAGGCGGCGAATTCGCCCGGCTGAAGCGCATGTGCGGCGTGGTCGACGAGGATTTCGCCGTATTGCTGGCGGAACTTCGCGGTTACGACCCAAAGCCTTGCCTCAAAATCGGCGGCGGCAGCAGTGAGCCGGTGACGCCCGACATCCTACTGACCGCCCGCGCGGATGGCGGCTGGGACATTGCCCTGAACCAGGCGACACTGCCGCGCCTCATCGTCAACCGCGCCTATTATGTAGAACTGCGGGGCACCTGCGGCGACAAGGCGGCCAGGGGATGGCTGTCGGAAAAGCTCGCCGACGCCAACTGGCTGATCAAAGCGCTCGACCAGCGGCAGAAGACCATCCTCAAGGTCGCCGCCGAGATCGTCAAACTGCAGGACGGTTTTTTTCGCCACGGCGTGTCGCAGCTCAGGCCGCTGACGTTGCGCACGGTGGCGGAAGCGATTGAAATGCATGAATCGACGGTCAGCCGGGTCACCTCGAACAAATACCTTAATTGCGAGCGAGGCACC
Source organism: Novosphingobium sp. (assembly GCA_031368085.1). Taxonomy (GTDB): domain Bacteria; phylum Pseudomonadota; class Alphaproteobacteria; order Sphingomonadales; family Sphingomonadaceae; genus Novosphingobium. The sequence goes on from JANLQW010000078.1 coordinate 2,037, forward strand.
TTCGAGCTCAAATATTTCTTCACCTCGGGCGTCGCCTCGGCGGACGGGGAAAGCGCGGTGTCGGCGGCGACGGTCAAGGCGGCGATTCGCCAGCTGATCGACGCCGAGGATGCCGGCGCGGTCCTGTCCGACGACGCGCTGGTCGATCTACTCCGCACCAAGGGCTTCGAGCTCGCCCGGCGGACCGTGGCAAAATACCGCGAGGCGATTGGGCTGGGCAGTTCGGTCCAGCGCCGGCGGCGCAAGGCGCTGGCGGCGGCGATGTAGTCTCAGGCCCGCTTTGCTGGAACGTTCGCGGCAATACACTGCGGCACTGCTCACAGCGCCAGCAGCGCCGGGTCTCCGCCCTGCGCCATGGTGTTTACCGAAACGCTGCGTTCTTGGCCATAGCGCAACAGCGCATGCGGGCCACCTGCCTTGGGGCCGGTGCCGGACAAGCCGACACCGCCGAACGGCTGCACGCCGACGACCGCGCCGATGATCGAACGGTTGATGTAGACATTGCCCGCCGGGACCAGCACCTGCACCTGCCCGGCGAAGCTGTCGAGCCGGCTATGGATGCCCAGCGTCAGGCCGTAACCGCGCGCGGCGAGGCGGCTGGCGTATTCGGGCAGCTGGTCGGGGGCATAGCGGCAGACGTGCAGGATGGGGCCGAACACCTCGCGCTCGAGAAAATCCGGTGCGTCCACTTCGGCGATGACGGGGGCGAAGAAATGCCCTCGCGCCTTCGGCACAGGTCCGCGCGCGACGATCCTGGCCTCGCGTTCCAGCCGCTGGACATGGAGGTTGAGGGCGGCAACAGCGTCCGCATCGATGACCGGGCCGATGTCGGTTTGCGGCAAAGCCGGGTCGCCGATGACCAGCGCCGCCAGCGCGCCGGCCAGCCCGGCGATGATGTCATCAGCGCTGCCCTCCGGCAGGAACAGCATGCGCAGTGCCGAGCATCGCTGTCCCGCCGAACCGAAGGCGGAGAGGATGACATCGTCGATCACCTGCTCGCGCAGCGCGGAAGTATCGACGAACATCGCGTTGAGCCCGCCGGTCTCGGCAATAAACGGGATGATCGGCCCGTCGCGCAAGGCAATCGCGCGGTTGATCGCCCAGCCGGTCTCGGTGCCGCCGGTGAAGGCCACCCCGGCGATTGCCGGATGGACGACCAGCGCCGCGCCGAGGCTGGCACCTGCGCCGGGAAGCAGCGCCAGCAGATCAGGATCGAGGCCGGCCGTGTGGAACAGCCGTACCGCCTCGGCGGCGATCAGCGGAGTCTGTTCGGCTGGCTTGGCGATCACCGCATTGCCCGCCGCCAACGCGGCGGCGATCTGCCCGGTGAAGATCGCCAGCGGGAAGTTCCACGGCGAGATACACGCGAAGATGCCTCGCCCCGACAACTGCCAGCGATTGGTCTCGCCAACCGCACCTTGCAGCACGGTCGGCGCGGCGAACTGCTGCTGGGCAAGCAGGGCGTAGTAGCGGCAGAAGTCCACCGCCTCGCGCACTTCGGCGACCGCATCGGGGCAGGTCTTGCCGCCTTCGAGCGCGAGGAGGGCGATCAACCGGTCGGCGTTTGCCTCCAGCGCATCGCCCATCTGGCGGAGCACGATTGCTCGCGCGGCCCCTCCGGCGTGGTCCCAGCCGGGTTGCGCGCGGACGGCGCGATTGGCGGCAAGGTCGATGTGTTCCGGCGCGGCCTGCGACGCTTCGCCGATGATGCGGCCGGTATCGGCGGGACTGACGACTGGCTTGCCGGGACTGTCGAGCCGATTGCCGCCAACAATCGGCCCGGCGCTTGCCGGAGCGGCCAGGTAGTCCGCAATTGCAGAGGCTCCCCGCTGCCGCACGGCAAGCTGGCTCCAATCGCGCCCGGCAGAATTTTTGCGGCCCGGCCCATAGATGCCGCGCGGCAGCGCAATGCGCGGGTGACGGTCGGGCGCGGCCTGTACCTTGCTTACCGGATCGGCGACAAGCTCCGCCGCGGGCACGCTCTCGTCGAGCAGCGCGTGGACGAACGAGCTGTTCGCGCCATTTTCCAGCAGCCGCCGCACCAGATAGGGCAGCAGCTCCTGATGGGAGCCCACCGGCGCATAGGCCCGGATCCGCAGCTTGCCGTAGAGGCGCTCGGCAGCACTATACAGTGCCTCGCCCATCCCGTGCAGCCGCTGATGCTCGACCACCGCGCCCTGCTCGGCCGCCATATGGCGGACGGCGGCCAGGGTATGGGCGTTATGGGTGGCGAACTGCGGATAGAGGCGCGGGCTCGCCGCAATAAGTGCACGGGCGCAGCCGAGGTAGGACAGGTCGGTCGCCGGTTTGGTGGTGAATACCGGATAGTCCGGCATGCCGGAAACCTGCGCCGCCTTGATCTCGCTGTCCCAATAGGCGCCCTTGACCAGCCGGACCATGATCCGCCGGCCAGTCTGTTCGGCCAGCTCGGCCAAGGCGCCGATCACCGCCAGCCCGCGTTTCTGGTATGCCTGCACCACCACGCCCAGCCCGCCCCAGTCGCCGAGTCCGGGTTCGCGCGCGAGCCGGTCGATCAGCTTCAGGGAGAGTGTAAGCCGGTCCGCCTCTTCCGCGTCGATCGCCAGATTGAGTCCATGCCGGGCCGCCGCCAGCGCCAGCGCCTTGAGGTGTGGGTACAGTTCGTCCCAGACCCGCGCTTCCTGCACCGCCTCATTGCGCGGGCAAAGCGCCGACAGCTTGACCGAGACGCCGTGCCCCGCCTCCGGACCCGCGCCGCCAGCGGCTCGGCCCACCGCCTCGATCGCGTCGGCATAATGCCCGGCATAGCGCGCCGCATCGACCGCCGTCCGCGCGCCCTCGCCCAGCATGTCGAATGAGCAGATCAGGCGGTCACGCCGTGCCCGATCGAGCGCATCGCCGATGGTGCGGCCCAGCACGAATTGTTCGCCCATGATCCGCATCGCCGCTGCCACGGCCTGCCGGATCACCGGCTCGCCGGCGCGGCTGGCCAAGCGCTTGAGGAAGCCGGGGAAGTCGGCGCGTGCCTCGGGTTCGACATCGACCAGCCTGCCTGTCAGCATCAGCCCCCAGGTCGAGGCGTTGACGAACAGGCTGTCGGATTTGCCCAGATGGCTGGCCCAGTCGGTCATGCCGATCTTCTCGGCAATCAGCAGGTCGCGGGTTTCCGCATCGGGGGTGCGCAGGAACGCCTCGGCGAGACACATCAGCGCGAGGCCTTCGCGGGTGCTCAGCGAGAACTCCTGCAGGAAGCTCTCGACCACCCCTTGCCGCCGTTGCGAGCCGCGCGCCTGTTCCACCAGCACCGCCGCCTCGCGCACAATGGCGGTGCGCGCGGGCGTATCGAGCGGCGAGCTTTTCAGGAGCTGGCGAATCGCCGACTGCTCGTCGGTGTATTTTTGCGCATCGAGCTGGTCCCAGACATCCGGCTGCTGCATCGGCTGATCCTGTCGCAAGAGGCCGATTGCCGGGCATGACAATCGGAGTACAGGCTCAAAATCGGGATCGGGCGCGCCGGCTGCAAGGCCCCAGCAGCGTCAGCGATCTTGGCAAAGGCCCTCGCCGACACCAGATAGTCAGGCGAGACCCTATCCCTGCGGTTTCCATCCTTTTTGACGGTGGAGTCATGCACGACAATCCGCTCGGGCTCGACGGCTTCGAATTTGTCGAGTTCACCAGCCCCGACCCGCAGACGCTTGCCGCGCAGTGGGAAACCATGGGTTTCACCCACTTCGGCACCCACCGTTCCAAGGATGTCCGCCGGTATGCGCAAGGTGACATCAATCTGTTGCTGAATATGGAACCCAGCGGCCAGGTCGCCGAGTTCCGCGCCAGCCACGGCCCATCGGCCAATGCCATGGCCTTCCGGGTCCACGATGCCGGCGGCGCGTTCGCCGAGGCAGTCCGGCGGGGCGCGCAGCCGGTCGATGGCCCGGTCGGGCCGATGGAGCTGCGCATTCCGGCAATCGCGGGAATCGGCGGCGCCAACCTCTATCTGGTCGATCGCTACGGCGCCGCGGAAATCTATGACGTCG
>JANLQW010000117.1:0-2908 GCA_031368085.1 Novosphingobium sp.
GGTCGTGCAGACGGGCTAGCACACCGGGCTTTCGGACAAAGACAAATTCATAGTTCAAGATGATGAAACCTGTGAAAGCGTGTGGTGGGGCAATACCAATGTGCCGATGTCGCCCGCCCATTTTTCTGCGCTGAAGGCGGATTTTCTTGCCGCGCTGGGCACCAGGGAAAAGCTGTACGTCGCCGATCTGTTCGGTGGCTCGCAGCCGGAACATCGCGTCAATGTCCGGGTTATCAACGAACTGGCTTGGCACAATCTGTTCATCCGTACGCTGTTGGTGCGCCCGCAGGCGCAGGAACTTGAAGGTTTCGTACCGGAATATACGATCATCGACCTGCCCAGCTTCAGGGCCGATCCCGCGCGCCACGGCTCCCGCAGCGAAACCGTCATCGCGGTCAATTTTTCTGAAAAGCTGATCCTGATCGGCGGCACTGCCTATGCCGGCGAGATGAAGAAAAGCGTGTTTGGCATCCTCAATTATCTGCTGCCGGTTGGCGGGGTGATGCCGATGCACTGCTCGGCCAACATCGGCCGTGACGGCAAGACGGCGGTGTTCTTCGGCCTGTCGGGCACCGGCAAGACGACCCTGTCCGCCGATGCCAGCCGCACGTTGATCGGCGACGACGAACATGGCTGGTCGGATACCGCCGTGTTCAATTTCGAAGGCGGCTGCTATGCCAAGATGATCCGGCTTTCCGCCGAGGCGGAGCCGGAAATCTACGCCACCACCAAACGCTTCGGCACGGTGCTGGAAAATGTGGTGATCGATCCGGTGACCCGCCAGCTTGATTTTGACGACAATTCGCTCGCCGAGAACAGCCGCGGTTCCTATCCGATCGACTTTATTCCGAACGCCTCGGATAAAAATCTGGGGCCGGTTCCGGCCAATATCATCTTCCTTACGGCCGATGCCTATGGCGTCCTGCCGCCCATCGCGCGGCTGACGCCGGACCAGGCGATGTATCACTTCCTGTCGGGCTACACCGCGCGCGTCGCGGGAACCGAGATCGGCGTGACCGAACCCGAAGCAACCTTCTCCACCTGCTTCGGCGCGCCGTTCATGCCGCGTCATCCGTCGGTCTACGGCAATCTGCTGAAGGAGCGGATCGCGCGCGGCGGGGTGAGGTGCTGGCTGGTCAACACCGGCTGGACGGGTGGAATGGCGACCGTGCCCGGGATCAGCCGAATGCCGATCAAGGCGACCCGCGCCCTGCTCAACGCCGCGCTTGATGGCAGCATCAACAATGCGGAATTTCGCAAGGACCCGAATTTTGGCTTCGAGGTTCCGGTTGCGGTCCCGGGCGTCGACAACAAGTTGCTCGATCCGCGCGGCGCCTGGGCCGATGCGGAAGCATACGACCGCACGGCACACGAGCTGGTACGCAAATTCGTCGAGAACTTTCAGCAATTCGCCGAGCATGTCGATGAAGGCGTGCGGCGCGCGGCCCCGGTCGCCGCATAGGCTGCGATGCGAGTGGATTGAGTCGCACCCGCTTGGCTCCTCTCTGTCGCCGCACAAGTTATTGCGAATGCAATTCGCAGTTTTTCACCTCGTGTCTTACGCATTTATCCGGAACCGCTCCCGCAGCGGGACGGCGCACATGAAATTGTGCCGACACAGGTTCGCACCCCTAAACAAGCCGAAATTCCGCTGATAAATTGCAACCTGCCCCTGTTCGACTGACAAAGCGCAAGGTAGAGGGGTGATGCGGGTCGCGTTGCAAATCAGGTCACATCAGTGGCCGGAGATAATGATGGAAATGCTCGCCACGTTGCGGCGGAGCGGGGGGGTCAATGCTTTGGCCCGCCATCTCGATGCGCCTCCTGCAGTTGCTACGGCAGGTGTCAAAGCGCTGCTGCCCGTCCTGCTTCCAAGATTCAGTCAGTTTTCCGGAGGCACAAAGGTGCTGTTTGAGGTTCTGTCGGACCTTGGCGGTGCTGGCCTAGCGACAGCGGTGATGGCTGTGGAATCCGCCGATCCCGCGCCAGGGGATGCCTTGCTGGCCCAGCTTTTTCCGAGCCCGGATTTATTCGCAGTTGAAATGCGGTCCACCGCAGAAGCGAACGAATGCGACCAGGCCCTGCTGGAGCGGCTGTTCCCGCTTCTGGCAATGCTGGTCGGGGGCTATGTTTCGGCGCGCGCCGCTGCCGGCACCTTGAGCGACAGCGAACTCGCGGAGTTTTTTGCTTCCGCCGAGCAAAGCACACCACCCGGTCCGGAGGCGGTTTGACGCTTGACTACGATCCTGTCGCTCATCGTCCTGGCCATAATCGCACTGATAGCAGGGGCCGTCGTGCTGATGCGGCGAGGCGGCTCTCGTAAGCAGGTTATGCTGATGCTGGTGCTGGCGGCGGTTATGGCCGTCAATGTCGCCATCTGGACAGTTCCCGATATGTCAGGCCAGCCGCCGCTTGGCCTCGAACTGGACTGACGCCATTTCCCTTCCGGGCGTCCGGGAGGGACTGGCAGATTCGGGTCGATCGAGCATGCCGGGCGGCGCGATCAGCCGCGCGCACGGCTCAGTTGCTCGGTTTACTTGATCGGGCAGTCGGGAGACAGCCGCATGTCGAGGTAATTATCGACGGCATGCATCATATCGCCAAGCTCGTTTTCGAAGAAATGGTTGGCCCTGGGGATCTCGTCATGGTGGATGGTGATGTGCTTCTGGGTGCGCAGCTTATCGACCAGCCGCTGCACGGCATTGGGCGTCACCACCGTATCGCCCGCGCCCTGGACGATGATGCCGGATGCCGGGCAGGGGGCCAGAAAGCTGAAATCATACATGTTTGCTGGCGGCGAGACCGAGATAAAGCCGCGGATTTCCGGGCGGCGCATCAACAGCTGCATGCCGATCAGCGCGCCAAAGCTGTAGCCGGCGATCCAGGTGCTCGAGGCCTCGGCATGAAT
>JANLQW010000135.1:0-14815 GCA_031368085.1 Novosphingobium sp.
CCTTGACCAAAGACGAGCTGAGCGAAGAATTTCGACCGATCATTATCGAAGTGCTGGCCGAGCTTAAGGTCACGCTTAACCGGCGCGAACAGTTCGCGCTCGAAAAGGTGCTGATCGACGAATTGCTCGGCTTCGGGCCGCTCGAGGAGTTGCTCAACGATCCCGATATTTCGGACATCATGGTCAATGGCCCGGACCAGACCTACATCGAAAAGAAGGGCCGGCTGACGCTTGCTCCGATCCGCTTCCGCGATGAGCAGCATCTGTTCCAGATCGCCCAGCGCATCGTCAACATGGTCGGCCGCCGCGTCGACCAGACCACGCCGCTGGCCGACGCCCGCCTCAAGGACGGCAGCCGCGTCAACGTCATCGTCCCGCCGCTCAGTCTGCGCGGCACCGCCATTTCGATTCGTAAATTCTCCGAGAAGCCGATCACGCTCGATATGCTGCGCGATTTTGGCTCGATGTCGGACAAGATGTGCACCGCGCTGAAGATTGCCGGCGCCTGCCGCATGAATGTCGTCATCTCGGGCGGTACCGGTTCCGGCAAGACGACCATGCTCAACGCGCTGTCGAAGATGATCGATCCGGGCGAGCGCGTTCTGACGATCGAGGATGCAGCTGAGCTGCGCCTGCAGCAGCCTCACTGGCTGCCACTGGAAACCCGTCCGCCAAACCTTGAAGGCCAGGGCGCCATCACCATCGGCGATCTCGTCAGGAACGCGCTGCGCATGCGCCCGGACCGGATCATTCTGGGCGAAATCCGCGGTGCCGAGTGCTTCGATCTGCTCGCCGCGATGAATACCGGGCATGACGGCTCGATGTGCACGCTCCATGCCAACTCAGCGCGCGAATGCCTAGGCCGGATGGAAAACATGATCCTGATGGGCGACATCAAAATACCCAAGGAAGCGATCTCGCGCCAGATCGCGGAATCGATCGATATCATCGTGCAGGTCAAGCGCCTGCGCGACGGCTCGCGCCGCACCACCGGCATCACCGAGGTAATCGGCATGGAAGGCGACGTCATCGTCACCCAGGAGCTGTTCAAGTTCGAATATCTCGACGAGACTCCCGAGGGCAAGATCATCGGCGAATTCCGCCCTTCCGGCCTGCGTCCCTATACGCTCGAAAAGGCCCGGCAATTCGGTTTCGATCAGGCATTTCTCGAGGCGTGTCTCTGATCCGGGGGTTAACCCGCCAGCCAGGCCTTCACCGCCAGACCGCAGAAAATGCAGGCGGCGAGCACTGCCCAGAAGAACACGGCCGTCCACGGCATGAAACCGACCGCGTCAGGCTGGCTGCGGCGCATGCGGCGGTGATCGCCCCACTATGCCACACCGGCCAGCAGCAGCGCAGCGACGCCTGACGCGGTCAATTCGATCGGAAAGCCCTCCATCGCTCGCCCTTGCCTCACGGCGCGGCGGAACTAAAGCCGGATCGTGCCGCAGGCTGATCGTCCCCTCTTTGCGCTGTTGCTGCGAATACTCGCCGCCATTGTCGGTGCGAGCCTGCTCGCCCTGGTCAAGCTGGCTGGCGAAAGCGGGGTTGCGCTGCCGGAAATCATGTTCTGGCGGCAAGCAATTCCGCTGCCGCTGATGCTGACCTATCTGTGGGCGACCGGCGGCCTGCGGCGGCTGCGCACCCGCCGCCTCGGGGACCATGCGCGCCGGGCGGGGCTCGGCATGACCATTATGGTGCTCAATTTCGGCGGCGCCATCCTGCTGCCGCTTGCCGTTTCGACCAGTATTTCCTTCACCGCACCCCTGTTCGCGGTGCTGGCGGCGGCACTGGTGCTGCGCGAACATATCGGACCGTGGCGCTGGACCGCCGTGGCGCTGGGCTTTGCTGGAATCCTTATCATAACCAGACCGGGAGATGAGGCGGTTCCGGCGCTCGGGCTGGCAGCGGCACTGCTAGCGTCCGTGATGATTGCGGGGATCAACTTCCAGATCCGCGATCTTGGCCGCACCGAAGAACCGGTCGTCACCGCCTTCTACTTTGCCGCCTTCGGAGCGCCGATGGCCGCGCTGGCCATGCCGTTCTTCATGACGGCGCATAATGGCGCGCAATGGGCGATGCTGCTGGCGATTGGCGTGCTCGGCACGCTTTTTCAGCTGCTGCTGACTGCCTCGCTGCGCTATGGCGCGGTCGCCAGCGTCATCATCATGGATTACACCGCGCTGATCTGGGCGACGGCTTACGGTTGGCTGATTTGGGAGCATATTCCGTCGCGGTCAATCTGGCTGGGCGCGCCGCTGATTATTGCCGCCGGGCTCGTCATCGCGTGGCGCGAACAACGCCTGGCGCGAGCGGTCCCAGTTTCTGCAGCGGTTGACAGTTAGTGCGGCGATTGGGAAATGTGAATCACCTCCACCCCCCAACCCGTCTTTCCTGAGCTTGTCGAAGGACTGCTTTTCCTTCAGGCGGTTGCGCACGAAGCACGAAGAAGAAGACAGTGCTTCGACAAGCTCAGCATAGGCGATTTTGGGTCCTCTAGGGCTGACTCCGCGAGGGACGAATCTGAATCGGGCAGCACAGCGCAACCGGGGGTGGCCTTGGCGACACGGATAACGGCCGCGAGCCGGTGTTCAGCCCCTGTGCAGCTGCTTGGTCCATGATTTTTGGAACCGACGGCAGAAGTATGCATTTCAGTGCCGTAGGACTTCGTTTCGCACAAAAAAGGAATAAGAAATGGCTCGAAAGATTCTCATTGTCCTTGCAGCAACCACCATCGCGTTGACAGCAGCGGCTTGCAATACGGTTCGGGGCGCAGGCAGCGATCTCAAATCCGCTGCCAATACGGTCGATAAGGAAATCTGACCGCTTTCAGCCGCGATCCGGGTCATCGCCCCGCCAGACCAGCACTGGCCTGCGGGCAGCCATGGTTTCATCGAGCCGGCGGCGCGGGGCCAGTATCGGGGCAGAATGCAACGTCTCATCGCCCAGCCGTGCCCGGGCCGCCAGCGAGCGCAGGCTCGTGATAAATCGGTCGAGACCGGCCTTGCTTTCGGTCTCGGTCGGCTCGATCAGCATGGCGCCGTGGACGACAAGCGGGAAATAGACGGTCATCGGGTGGAAACCCTCGTCGATCAGGCCCTTGGCGATATCGAGCGTCGAGAAGCCCTCGGCTAGTCCGCTGTCGCTGAACAGCGCCTCGTGCATGCAGGGACCGCTGGCTGCGAACGGCGCTGACAGCAGATCGTCGCAAGACCGCAAAACGTAGTTCGCGTTCAGCACGGCGTCTTCCGCGACCTGCCCCAGCCCGTCGGCGCCGTGGCTCAGAATATAGGTTAGCGCGCGGGTGAACATGCCCATCTGGCCGTGAAATGCGGACATGCGGCCAAAACTCAGCGGATGGTCCGCCGGGGCGTCCTCCTCTTCGATCAGCCTGACACCGCCATCCGCCCCTCGTGTCACAAACGGCAGCGGCGCGAACGGGGCCAGCGCCTGCGACAGCACCACCGGCCCTGCACCCGGCCCGCCGCCGCCGTGCGGGGTCGAAAACGTCTTGTGCAGATTGATGTGCATGGCGTCGATGCCGAGGTCGCCCGGGCGGACCTTGCCGACGATGGCGTTGAAATTCGCACCGTCGCAATAGACGTAGCCGCCGGAGGCGTGCACCGCGTCAGAAATTGCCTTCATGTCGCGCTCGAACAGGCCGCAGGTGTTCGGGTTTGTGATCATCACCCCGGCGATATCGGGGCCGAGCCGGGACTTGAGCGCCGCCAGATCGACCCGGCCATCACCCGTCGCGGGAATGCTCTCGACCCGGTACCCGGCGAAGGCGGCGGTTGCGGGATTGGTGCCATGGGCGCTTTCGGGCACCAGCACCACGCCCCGCGCATCGCCCCGAGCTTCATGCGCCGAGCGGATGCACAGCAACCCGCAAAGTTCGCCATGCGCGCCCGCCTTGGGCGTCATCGCCACCGCCTCCATGCCGGTCAGCGCCATCAGCCAGTCCGCCAGTTGCGCCATCGCCTCATAAGCGCCGCGCACCGTACTGTGCGGCTGGAGCGGGTGAATATCGGCAAAGCCGGGCAGCCGCGCCACCTTCTCGTTGAGCCGCGGATTGTGCTTCATCGTGCAGGAGCCGAGCGGGAACGGCCCGAGATCAATGGCATAATTCTGCCGTGACAGCCGGGTGTAATGACGCACCGTCTCCGGCTCGCTCAAGCCTGGAAGGGCCGGGGGCACCTTGCGCAAGAAGCGGGCCAGCGCCGGCATCGGCTCTGCCTCGGCCTCGTCGAAATCGACGCCGCAGGTGCCAGGCTGGCCAAGCTCAAAGATCAGCGGCTCTTCCAGCATCAGGCCCCGATCGCCGCTTGCCGTCGGGGAACCCGCGGGCGGCGATCCTTGCCCCATGTCCGGCCGCCAGCCCGAGCCGTTCGGCGCGTTCATGCCAGCACCACTTCGAGGCCCCGGGCGAGGGCTTCGATGTCATCGCCGGTGGTTGTTTCCGTCGCGGTGACAAGCAGCCCGCGCTCCAGTTCGGCGATGCCCGGATACAGCCGGCCGAGCGAAACCCCGGCCAGCACCTGCCGGTCAGCAAGCTGGCGCACCACTTCGCGCGCATCGGCGGGAAGAATGATGGTTAACTCATTGAAATAGGACTGGTTCAGGACTGATACCCCCGGCACCCGCGCCAGCCGCGCCGCAGCAGCCTGCGCGCGGGCGTGGTTAATGCGGGCCAGCCTGGCCAGTCCGTCACCGCCCAGAAGGGTCATGTGAATACTGAAAGCCAGTGCGCAAAGCCCAGAATTGGTACAGATATTGCTCGTCGCCTTTTCGCGCCTGATGTGCTGTTCGCGCGTCGACAGGGTCAGCACGAAACCGCGCTTGCCATCGGCATCGACCGTCTCGCCGCACAGCCGCCCCGGCATCTGGCGGACGAATTTCTCGTTGCAGCCGAACAGGCCGAGATAGGGCCCGCCGAAGTTCAGCCCGACCCCCAGCGACTGCCCTTCGCCGACGACGATATCCGCGCCCAGGTTCCCCGGCGCTTCCAGCAGCCCCAGCGCCACCGACTCGGTCACGACCACCACCAGCAGCGCGCCGTGGGCGTGGGCGGCATCGGCGATCGCGGCAAGATCGGGGATGCGGCCGAGGATATCGGGATATTGCACCACCGCGCAGGCGGTCTCGCCGTCCAGCGCGGCGATGACATCGCCATCATCGGGGGCGGCAACCAGCTTCGGGGTGGCTGTCACCAACGCATCGCCGGTAAAACGCGCCATGGTCCGCGCGGTCGCGACGTAATGGGGATGCAGGCCTGCCGAAAGCACCGCGCGCTTGCGCCTCGTCACCCGCCCGGCCATCGCGATCGCCTCCCAGCAGGCGGTCGAGCCGTCGTACATCGAGGCGTTGGCGATGTCGGTGCCAAACAGCCGCGCGACCTGCGTCTGGAATTCGAACAGCACCTGCAGCGTGCCTTGCGCGATTTCCGGCTGGTAGGGCGTGTAGGAGGTGAGGAATTCACCGCGCTGGATGAGATGATCGACCGACGCCGGGATATGGTGGCGGTAAGCCCCTGCCCCGAGGAAAAACGGAACGCTGCCCGCGCTCATGTTGCGGGCGGCCAGCGCCGACATCTGGCGCTCGACCGCCATTTCGCTAGCATGGAGCGGCAGACCCGCGATCGGTCCGCCGAGCCGGGCTTCGGCGGGGACGTCGATGAAGAGGTCGTCAACGGAGGCGGCGCCGATGACGGCGAGCATGGCGGTGCGGTCGGCGGAAGTGAGAGGAAGGTAGCGCATCATCTACTCCGCAAAATAACGGCACCAACCCAATGGAAATACGCGGAATTTCATGGGCTTCAAAGCCCCGTCGCATAGGCATCGTAAGCTGCCCGGTCCATCAGCCCATCCAGTTCGCCCGGATCGGCGAGGGTGAGGCGGAACAGCCAGCCGCTCGCCTCGGCATCGCTGTTGACCAGTTCCGGCACGCCTTCGAGCGCGGGGTTGATCTTGGTCACCGTGCCGCTGACCGGACTGTAGACGTCCGAAGCCGCCTTCACCGAATCCACAACAGAGACCGCGCCGCCCCGTTCGACGCTCTGGCCGACGACGGGCAGTTCGACGAACGTGATATCGCCAAGCTGGCCCTGCGCATAGTCAGTGATGCCAACTGTGCCAGACATTGGGCCGGAATCGCCTTCGATGTCGATCCATTCGTGGTCCTTGGTGAAATAGCGGCTCATCGGGAGAGTTCCTCAGCGGTGATAGCGGTGGGGGACGAAGGGCAGCGGCACTACCGTGGCTGGCAAACGCCTGCCGCGGTTGTCCAGCTCCAGCCGCGCGCCGGGCACGGACAGCGCGGTATCGACATAGGCCATGGCAATGGGATGGCCCAAGCTGGGCGAGAAGCCGCCCGAGGTGACCGCGCCGACTTCGCGCTGGCCGGAAAACACCGCCGCTCCCTCGCGCGCCGCCATGCGGCCTTCGAGCGCCAGGCCGACGCGCACCGCCGGGGTGCCGTGGGCGAGCAATTGCAGGATCCGCTCCGCGCCGGGAAAGCCGCCTTCGGCCCGGCGGCGCTTCGAGATGGCGAAGGCCAGCCCGGCGCTGACAGGATCGGTATCCTCGGTCAGATCGTGCCCATAGAGCGGCAGCCCCGCCTCCAGCCGCAGCGAATCGCGCGCGCCGAGCCCGACCGGCCTGACCTCCGGCTGGTCGCACAGCGCATCGGCGAGCGCGGCGGCGTATTCGGCCGGCAGAGAAATTTCAAAGCCGTCCTCGCCGGTATAGCCGGTGCGGCTGATCCCGAGCTCAACCTCGCCCCACATGTAAGGCCCTGCTTGCATGAAACTGATATCCCACGGTAGCGGCCAGTCATCGACGATGCTTATGAGCCCGAGCCTGGTCAATACGTCCGCCGCCTTGGGGCCCTGGAGCGCCAGCAAGGCTTCGTCGGCCAGATGCCGCAAGGTAATCTCGTCGGGCAAATGTTCGCGCAGATGGGCAATGTCGTCCCACTTGGCCCCGCCGTTGACCACCAAATAGCCGTGATCCCCGGCATTGGTGACCATGAGATCGTCGAGAATTCCGCCATTTTCCGCCAGCAGCAGCGAATAGCGCACCCTGCCCGGCTTCAGCGCTGAAATGTCGCCCGGCAGCAGCGCCTCCAAGGCCTCGGCCCAGCCGACGCCGGACACCTGGAGCTGGCCCATGTGGCTGACGTCAAAAAGGCCGGCGTTCTCCCGCGTCCACAGATGTTCGGCGATGATACCGTCGTACTGCACCGGCATGAAATACCCGGCAAAGGGCATCATCCGCGCACCTTGCCCCCGGTGCCAGGCGTCCAGCGGCAGGTCTAGCGGCTCGGCCGGCGATTGATCGTCTGTCGTCTCAATGTCGTCCACGCGCAGGCTCCGCACAGAATGCAATCGGCGCCCTTTTGAACGGTCAAACACAGACCGCCGGGACGTTCCCGCGCTGTGAGCGAGGCAAGTCGGGATGGCGGGCCAGGCCGATTCGAGTCAAAGGAATGACACTGGTTATCCCCCGACACGGCCCAATGCCCGCCGCTTCAGACATTTCGCAGTCCATCCGGAGTGCGGCCGTAAATCTGTGCGTGGCTGGTGATGGCGTAACGGTCAGTCATGCCGGCAATGAAATCGGCGATGTGGCGGCTGCGTTCGGGCTCCTGCTGCGGCAGGCGCCCTACCCAGCTGTCGTTCATCAGCGTCGGCTCCTGCGCATAGGCGGCATAGAGTTCTGCAATCACGGTGCGGGCCCGCTCGGAAGTCGTCATCTGCTCGGGATGATAATAGAGCTTCTCGTACATGAAGCGCTTGAGCTTGCGTTCCTCGTCGGCGAGATCGGCCGAGAAGCCGGCGCTCGCAGCCCCCGCGCCGCGCACCTCGGCAGGATCGGTCAAACCCTGAGTGCGGCGCCGGGTCTCGGCGATGACATCGTTGACCATCGTCCCGATCTGGCTGCGCAGCAGTTCGCCCAGCTGGCGGTCGCGCGGGGCGCCGGGAAAGCGCTGCTCGACCTGCCGCCATTCCCGCGCGACGAATTCCTGTTCCAGCAGTTCATCGAGAGTGAGGAAACCGGCGCGCAGGCCATCGTCAATATCGTGATTGTCGTAGGCGATATCATCCGAAATCGCCGCCACCTGCGCCTCGAGCGACGGCCAGCTGCGCAGCTCGAGCGGAAACGCAGCATCAAGCTCGGCCAGCGCCCAATTTACCATGCCGACCGGGCCATTGTGCTTGGCCAGCCCCTCCAGCATCTCCCAGGTAAGGTTGAGCCCATCGTGTTCGCAATAGGGCGATTCGAGGCGCATCACCGTGCGCAGGCAATGGGCGTTGTGATCGAAGCCGCCGGCGCTGTACAGCGCGGCGTTGAGCGCCTCCTCGCCGGCATGGCCGAACGGCGGATGGCCGAGATCGTGCGCCAGCGCCAGCGCTTCGGTCAGATCCTCGTCGAGCCCCAGCGCGCGGGCGATCACGCGGGCGATCTGGGCGACTTCGAGGCTGTGGGTCAGACGGACGCGGTAGTGATCGCCGTCAGGGGCGATGAAGACCTGGGTTTTATGGCGCAAGCGGCGGAATGCGATCGAATGGATGATGCGGTCTCGGTCGCGCTGGTAATCGCTGCGCGGGCCGCGGACAAGCGCGACCTCCAGCGGAAACTCCCGGCCCCGCGAACGGGCGGGGTCCGACGCGAAGGGCGCACGGATCACCCCAGAATCCATTCCGCCGCCGCCTCTGCATGGATGCGGGTGCAATCGTAGATTGGCAGGACATTGGCGGTGACCGGGACCACCATTTCGAGTTCGGTGCAGCCGAGCACGATTGCCTCCGCCCCGTCCTGTTCCAGATTGGTGATGATCGTCTTGAGCTCGCGTTCGGTTTGGCGGGTCACCTTGCCGAAGATCAGCTCACCATAAATCACCCGGTCGAGAGTTTCGACGAAAGCCATTTTCGGCGGTAGCAAGGCGATGTCATGGGCGATAAGCTTCTCGCGGTAGAAGTTTTCGAGCATGACATTGCGCGTGCCAAGCAGCGCGGCCTTGCGCACGCGCTTCTGGGCCATGCGTTGACCGACACATTCGGCGATATGGATGATCGGCACGGAAACGCCCCCGGCGACCGCATCATAGACCCGGTGCATCGAATTGGTGCCGATGATGATCGCGGTTGCCCCTGCCGTTTCGAGACGCTGGGCCGAAGACCTGACGATATCGGCGGCCCGGTCCCAGTCCTGCGGCGTCGACAGGCGCATCAGATCGGAAAAGTCGAGACTTTCGATCAGCAACGGTGCGCTGGCCTGCTTGCCCGCTTTGGCTTGGACCAGCCGGTTGATGTGTTCGTAATAGGTTCGGGTCGAGTACCAGCTCATGCCGCCAATGAGGCCGAGTTTACGCAAGTTTCGATCCTTTCCGGGAGAACCGTGTTAGCCCCCGCTGACGGCCAGATACCGCAAGCCGGGCGCCTCCGTCCAGACTGAGGTGCAAATTCCCGTGGTATACAAGGCGGCTGAACCGGGGGTTACCGCGAGAACGCCGACTACCGCCGTCCTGCTGATTTGAGGCAACGTGAATTGATTTCAGATCCCGACTCGACTCCGACTACCCTGAGCTTGTCGAAGGGCCGTATTTTCTTCGTGACGCACCCTCAGCCTCATGGAGAAGAGCAGCCCTTCGACAGGCTCAGGGTAGACGGAGTATTTTTAGCCCAGATTCTGCGCACACCACCTAATGCTGCAGAGCCTTGACGATGTCCTCGACCATTTTCTTGGCGTCGGCGAGCAGCATCATCGTCTGGTCCATGTAGAACACCTCATTATCGACGCCGGCATAGCCCACCCCGCCCATCGAGCGCTTGATGAACATGATGGTCTTGGCCTTCTCGACATCGAACACCGGCATCCCGTAGATTGGCAAGTCCTTGTCGGTCTTGGCCGCCGGATTGACCACGTCGTTGGCGCCGATGATGAAGGCCACGTCGGCCTGGCCGAATTCGGAATTGATGTCCTCCAGCTCGAACACCTCGTCGTAGGGAACATTGGCCTCGGCCAGCAGCACGTTCATGTGACCGGGCATTCGCCCCGCGACCGGGTGGATCGCGTATTTGACCGAGACGCCCTCCTTCTTCAGCCGCTCGCCCATCTCGCGCAGCGCGTGCTGCGCCTGGGCAACCGCCATACCGTATCCGGGAACGATGATCACAGTTTCGGCCTCCTTGAGCAGGAAGGCCGCATCCTCGGCGCTGCCGCGCTTCCACGGGCGGTCGGTTTTGGCCGCTTCGCCGCCGCCCGACACCGCGCCGAACCCGCCGGCGATCACCGAGATGAAACTGCGGTTCATCGCCTTGCACATGATATACGACAGGATCGCGCCCGACGAGCCGACCAGCGCCCCGGTGATGATCATCGCGGTGTTGTGCAGCGTGAAGCCCATCGCCGCCGCCGCCCAGCCCGAATACGAGTTGAGCATCGAGACCACGACGGGCATGTCCGCCCCGCCGATCGGGATGATCAGCAGGAAGCCGATGATGAAGGCAAGCACGGTCAGCGTGGCGATCACCCACTGGCTCTGGTCCTGGGTGAACCACGCGGTCAGGCCGACTATCGCCGCCAGCGTGCCGAGGTTGATCACGTGCCGCCCCGGCAGCATGATCGGCGCGCCGCTCATCTTGCCTGCGAGTTTGAGGAAGGCGATCACCGAGCCCGAGAAGGTAATCGCCCCGATGGCGATGCCGAGGCCCGCTTCGACCCGGCTGGCCGGGTAGATCAGGCCGTCATTACCCAGAATGCCGAAGGACTCGGGGTCGAGGTAGGCCGCCCAGCCGACCAGCACCGCCGCCAACCCCACCAGACTGTGGAATGCAGCTACCAGCTGCGGCATGTCGGTCATCTTGATCTTGCGCGCGATTCCCCAGCCGATCGCCCCGCCGATGGCGATCGCGCCAAGGATCTGGCCGAGGATCACCAGATCGCCCCGCGTCGGCTCCGGCAGGTAGCCGCCCGGGGGAACCGGGGCCTTGAGCAGCAACGTGGTCATCACCGCGATGGTCATGCCGAGCATCCCGTTGCGGTTGCCAACGCGCGATGAGGCGGGCGAGGACAGCCCGCGCAGCGCGAGGATGAACAGCACGCCGGAGACGAGATAGGCAAGCAGCGCCCAGGCCGGAGGAGCGGAGTGCATTACTTCGGCCCTCCCTCGGCGGCGGGCCCGGTTGGACGGGGCACCTTGTCCTTCTTCTTGTACATCGCCAGCATCCGCGCGGTCACCGCGAACCCGCCAAAGATGTTTACGCTGGCGAAAACCACTGCGAGCAGGCCCAACCACTTCGCCGTGCCCGATCCGGACGCGGCTCCCGCGATCAGCGCGCCGACCACGATCACCGACGAAATCGCGTTGGTCACCGCCATCAGCGGCGTGTGCAGCGCCGGGGTGACGCTCCAGACAACGTAATAGCCGACGAAGCAGGCCAGCACGAAGATCGACAGGATCGAGATGAATTCCATTGGCTAAGGTTCCTCCCCGGGACGGGGAGGGGGACCGGCCGAAGGCCGGTGGTGGGGACTCGCCACTCGCACTGCGATCGCTTCGGCAGTGCCATCGGCATCAGCCAAAACGCGTTGAGCGGCGACCCGCAAAACCCTGTACCCGTTTACTTTTAGGAAACGCGTGCGAAAATCATCGCGTTTGGGGCTATCGCCCATGTCGTGAATGATTCCGTCCACCTCGACGACGTAACGTTTCGAAGCGCAATAGAATTCCACGATGTAGTCACCGATTGCATGTTGACGTCGAAACTTGAATCCTAGTGGCCTTTGCCGGAAACGTTCCCACAGCAATATTTCCGGATATGTCATCGCCTTGCGCAATTGGCGAGCGCGCACGACTACCGGCCTCGCTACGAACCGCGAGTCCCCGCCACCACGCTTCGCGCGGTCCCCCTCCCCGTGCCGGGGAGGAACGGGAGAGTTCCCTTCCCTCACCCCGCCAGCCTCTCATGCACAACCTTGCCCCCCGACGTCAGCCTGACCGCGTCGCCGATCTCCGCGTCCAGCACCGGCCGCCCGGCGTCCTTGTCCCAGAACGCCGACAAAAAGTTAAACAAATTCCGCGCATAAAGGGCTGAGGCGTCGGCTGGTAGCTGCGCTGCCACGTTCGAAAAGCCCATGATCTTCACGCCGTGCCGCTCGACCAGCTGATCCGCCACCGTACCCTCGACATTCCCGCCAGCGCTTGCCGCCAGGTCGAAGATCACGCTGCCCGGCTTCATGCTCGCGATCTGTGGGTCCGTGACAAGCCGGGGTGCGGGCTTGCCCGGGATCAGCGCGGTGGTGATGACGATGTCCTGTTTGGCGATATGCGCGGAGACCAGCTCAGCTTGCGCCTTCTGGTATTCCTCCGACATTTCCGTGGCATAACCGCCCGCACCCTCACCCTCGATCCCGGCGACGGCCTCGACGAAGATCGGCTTGGCACCGAGCGACAGGATCTGTTCCCTGGTCGCGCTGCGCACATCGGTGGCGCTGACGATCGCGCCAAGCCGGCGGGCGGTGGCGATCGCCTGCAACCCGGCCACCCCCACACCCATGACGAACACCCGCGCCGCGCTCACCGTGCCGGCCGCCGTCATCATCATCGGAAAGGCTCGGCCGAAATTATCTGCGGCGGCGATAACCGCCTTGTATCCAGCTAGGTTCGACTGGCTGGAGAGTATGTCCATCGACTGGGCGCGGGTGATGCGCGGCATGAATTCCATCGCCAGCGCCTCCAACCCGGCGGCGGCATAGGCGCCAATTCGCTCACGCTGGCGCAGCGGATCGAGCGCACCGACGATCCAGGCCCCACCGGCGGCGGCTGTCAACAAACCGGGTTCGGGACCCTGGACACTGAGTACGATGTTCGCCCCGCAGACAACGCGGGCCGCATCCGCCACTTCCGCCCCGGCCGCGGCATAGTCGGCATCGGCGATCGCGGCGCCTACACCGGCCCCGCTCTCGACCGCGACCACCGCGCCCAGCGCGACAAACTTTTTCACCGTTTCGGGCGTCGCGGCAACCCGCGTTTCGCCGATCGCCCGTTCGCGCAGAACGGCTATGCGAATTTCTTCGGCCATGCGGCGGTCAGGAGATTAGCGTGATGACGACTGCCGCGACGATTGCTACGCTCACGGCCCCCCATTTAAGCATAGTCAGGAATCCGCCGTAGGTTGATTTGGCCGCCTTGATGTCATTGCCAGATGTCATTACCCGATTCCCCAAAACTTCGATGGTGTGCCTGCTGCCCGTCTATCGCGGCATTGTGCGCGGCTCAAGGGCTGGCGGTGCTATCTCAACACAAACAGCCACACTTAATCGGCTCTTCACACGTTTGCGCTAACGTTCCAGTTGGCGGAATTGGCCGAACAAGGTGAAACGGGGCGAGATGAGCGAGTTCGAGCAGCGCTTTCTGATGCTGATCGACGATGAGCCGGCGCAGAGCCGGTTGATCACGGCGCTCGCCGCGCGCGAGGGCTGGCGCACGCTCGTGGTTTGCGATGCCGAAACTGCGGTAGCAACTCTTGGCACTCGGCAAGGCATGCAACTCAGTGCGATCATTCTCGATCAATGGGTCCCGGGTGACGACGCCTGTTCGCTGATTGCCGAGCTCAAGTCCCGCAGGCCGGCATTACCAATCCTGATGCTCACAACCAGCGCGTCACCGCTGCTCGCGGTCGAAGCCATGCGGGCTGGCGCAAGCGATTACCTGATCAAGCCAGTCGCGCCCGATCAGCTGATGCAGGCGCTGCGCTCCGTGACCACGCGTGAGGCGCCGCGCGACGAACTGGCGCCGCTCACCGAGAAAATGGCGTCCAGCCCCGGCTTTGAATCAATGATCGGTGCGGTGCCGGGTTTCCGGGCGGCACTCGCGGTCGCCGCCAAGGCTGCGCGCGGTCACGGCCCGGTATTGATCGAAGGCGAAATCGGGACCGGCAAGGAAATGCTGATCCGCGCCATTCATTCGGCCTCGCCGCGCGCAAAATTGTCGTTTCGTATCGTCAACATCGGGGCCACGCCTGCCAATTCCATCGAAACAATCCTGTTCGGTCACGAAAAGGGCGCCTTTCCCGGCGCCTTCGACCGGCAGATCGGCGCGCTGCAACATTGCGACGGCGGCACATTGGCGATCGACGAGATCGACCGCTTGCCACTGCCGGTACAGCACCGGCTGGTTGAATCGCTTTGTCGTGGCGACGTCCGTCCTATCGGTGTCCGGCACAGCTTCAAAATCGACACCCGCATCATCGCCGCCAGCAATTTGCCCCTGAAGGATCTCACCGCGTCAGGCCACTTCCTTCCCGAACTGCTCGACGCGCTTTCACCCATCTCTGTCGTTTTGCCGCCGCTCCGGGAAAGGCTCGGCGATTTACCGGCCCTCGCCCGTCATTTCCTGGCACGGATCGGCGAGCAGCCCGGCCTTCGCCCACTCGGCATCACTGACGGCGCACAATCGCTGCTCGGCGCCTACGACTGGCCGGGCAACGTCCGCCAACTGCAGGCGGTGCTGTTCCGCGCAGCGGTGTTCTGCGATGGCGACGCCTTGACCGCTGATGACTTTCCCCAGCTCTCCAGCAAGCTCGGCGGCCGTGATGGTCCGGCACTGGCTGCGGTGCAGGAAGGCGTCGGCGTAATGCTCTATACCGCCGATGGCAATTTGCGCCCGCTCGAAGAAATCGAGGCAGACGTGATCCGTCTGGCTATCGGTCATTACCGCGGCCGTATGACGGAAGTTGCCCGCCGCCTCGGCATCGGCAGGTCAACCCTCTACCGCAAGCTCGGCGGCCGTGATGGTCCGGCACTGGCTGCGG
>JANLQW010000148.1:0-35313 GCA_031368085.1 Novosphingobium sp.
GAATGGCGATTGACGGTGCGCGCTCGCCTTTGCGGCGAATCCGCCGCGCCATCACGATAAGCGCCGCCGCGACCACCCATGCCCACCAGCGATGGATGAAATGGACCAGGTACGGATCGCCCACCAGGGCTGCACCCGCTCCGTTCGACCAGTCGATCCCGGCAGGAAACAGGCTTCCCTGCATCAGCGGCCAGCCGGGCGCGACATGGCCGGCGCGCAGCCCGGCCATCAGCGCGCCATAGGCCAGCTGCACCGCCAGCATGGCAAGCACCAGCGCAGCAAAGCCGGTCAGCCGCGCCGCCGGCTCGCTGCGGCTGAGCGCCCTGAGATCCAGCGCCGTCCACACCAGCCCGCTGAGCGTCAGCAGCGCGACCATCAGATGCGCGGTTAGCCGGAAATGGCTGACCTTGACGTCGGCGCTCAGCCCCGAGGACACCATCCACCAGCCAACCACGCCCTGCAAACCGCCCAGCGCCAGCAGCACCAGCAGGCGCGGCTTATAGCCTGCGGGAATCTTGCCCCGGAGCCAGAACCAGGCCAGCGGCAAGGCGAACACCAGTCCGATCAGGCGGGCGAGCAGGCGGTGCAGCCATTCCCAGAAATAGATGAACTGGTAATCCGCCAGCGTCATGCCGGCCGGGCCGTTGACCTCGGTAAATTGCGGAATGCGCTGATAAGCGGCGAATTCGGCTTGCCACTGGGCCTCGCTCAGCGGCGGGATCGCGCCGGTCACCGGCTTCCACGCGGTGATCGACAGCCCCGATTCGGTCAGCCGGGTAATCCCGCCGATGACGACGATGGCGGCCACCATCACTGCGACCACCAGCAGCCAGTCCACCAGAGCGAGCGGATCGGCCTGCGATTCGGGGCGATTGCGCGAATTCGGGTCTCTCATCGCGGCGATCCCTGCACCGGGCGGAGTTCATTTTCAAGCGGGAGAGCCGGCATGCTTGCGCGATGTTATAATATTACATAGATTGCCCGGTGATGCGTGTCTCCATTCTTTCGATTCGCACCCGGCTGGACCGGGTCGGTATAATGCTTTCCGGGCTATGCGCGGTGCACTGCCTGCTTGGCGTTGTGCTGGTCGCCATGCTTGGCTTTGGCGGCGAAGCGTTGCTGGCGCCGGCAATCCACCGCACCGGCCTCGCGGTGGCCGTGCTGGTCGGTTTGGTGACGCTGGGGCTGGGCGCGCTGCGCCATGGCCGGATAGCCCCGCTGGCGATCGGCGGCTCCGGCATTGCGCTGATGGCGGCCGGGCTGACGGTACCCCACGGCCTGCCGGAGGCGGCACTGACCGTCGCCGGGGTGGCGTTGGTCGCCGCCGGTCATATCCGCAACTTGCGTCACGCCGCCTGAACGCTAAGGGCAGTGCATGTCCGCGCAGCTCTCCCTCACCGTCAATGGCGAACCGCGCCGCATTGCCACGGGCGCGAGCATCGCCGATCTGGTCCGCAATCTCGAACTTGATCCGCTCAAAGTCGCGGTCGAGCGCAATGGCGCAATCGCCCCGCGCTCGGCGCTGGGGGAAGTGCTGCTGGCCGATGGCGATGTCCTCGAGATCGTCCATTTTGTGGGCGGCGGCCAGGATGATCTGGCTCATGACGATAGCTGGACGGTCGCGGGCCGCACGTTCCGCTCGCGGCTGATCGTGGGCACTGGCAAATACAAGGATTTTGCCGAGAATGCGGCGGCGGTCGCGGCATCGGGCGCGGAAATCGTCACGGTTGCGGTGCGCCGGGTCAATATTTCCGACCCCGGCGCGCCGATGCTGACCGATTTCATCGACCCGAAAAAGATCACCTACCTGCCCAACACCGCTGGCTGCTTCACCGCCGACGATGCGATCCGCACGCTGCGTCTGGCGCGCGAGGCGGGTGGCTGGGATCTGGTCAAGCTCGAAGTGCTGGGCGAAGCGCGCACGCTCTACCCCGACATGCGCGAGACCCTCAAGGCGACCGAAGTGCTCGCCGGCGAAGGCTTTTTGCCCATGGTTTACTGCGTCGACGATCCGATCGCAGCCAAGCAGCTGGAGGAAGCCGGCGCGGTGGCGGTGATGCCGCTCGGCGCGCCGATCGGCTCGGGGCTGGGAATCCAGAACCGGGTAACGATCCGCCTGATCGTCGAGGGCGCCGGCGTGCCGGTGCTGGTCGATGCCGGGGTCGGCACCGCCAGCGACGCTGCCGTCGCCATGGAGCTCGGCTGCGACGGGGTGCTGATGAACACCGCCATCGCCGAGGCGAAGGATCCGGTCCGCATGGCGCTGGCGATGCGGCTGGCGGTCGAAGCAGGACGGCACGCCTATCTCTCCGGACGCATGGCGACACGCAAGTACGCGGACCCCTCCAGTCCGCTGGCGGGGCTGATCTGACCGGCGCGGTTAACGCGGTGACGAGCAAAAGTCGGCGGTGTGGTTAACGTCTTTATAAGGAATTTCTGGTGATCTCCATTTGTCGGGCAGCCAGGCTCGCAACAGGGGACAACCAAGTCATGGGCAATACCGGCACGGCATCGCTGACCATCGCCGAGCTGCGCGAATTCGCCGGCTTCACCTCATGCGAGCAGCGCTACATCAAGCGCAGCCTCGATATCGGCCTCGGCCGGCAGGATGCTTTCAAGCTATGGGCCCGCGACGCCGGCGAAGTGGCGTCGATTCGCAGCCAGTATGTCGTCTATCAGGATCTCAAGGCGCTGCGGGGAGCGATCCCCGACGAGACGTCATTCACCGGCCTCGAAGATTTCATGGCCAAGCTGCTCCGCATCGCCGCGTTCGATCTTGGGCAGGAACGCCTGGGCGGCTTCTCGCCGTTCCGGTTCCTCTACGAACGGCTGCTCGGCCCCGAAGCCCGCCCCTTCCTGCCAAGCGCCTTCTGTGCCGCCGCCGCCCTGCCGCAAATCCGTCCCGACCGCCGCAAGAACCTGCTTCAGTCAATCAGCGAAGCCGCCGCGACCGCACCAGGCTGGTCGACAAGGGCGCCGTGCTTCTTCCCGGAATGGGTGGAGAAGGAAGCGGCGTAGGGTAAGGGGCATCTTGCCGCCCTGCGCGCAATCGCGCATAGTTTTGCCATGTCGCTTGACCTGTCATCGATCGAGAGAGCCGTTGCCCGCCTCGGTGAAGGACTGGCGCGATATCAACAGGACCTGTCGGATGACCAGGTGCGCGACGGGGTTATCCAGCGCTTCGAATTTACCTACGACCTTGCGCCAAAGATGCTTCGCCGATTTCTCGAGTCAGCGGCAGACAGTCCGGGCATGATCGATCTAATGACTTTTCCGGCCCTGATCAGGACGGCTTGGGAAAAAGGCCTGATCAAGGGTGGCTGGCCAGAATGGCACGACTTTCGCGATATGCGCAACGCAACGTCCCACCTCTACGACGAAGCAAAGGCCATTGAGGTGGCCGCAAAGATTCCCGTCTTCCTGGAAGAGGTTCAATTTCTTGTGCAGCAACTGAAGGCGCAGACGGCTTTGTGACAATGGAGCTTGCAATCAAGCCCGAAGAGCTTGCGATCGTCAAAGCCATTCTTGCGCAGCATTTGCCCGAAGGATGCCGCGTTTTCGTCTTCGGCAGTCGGGCCACCGGCATTCGGCTCAAATTATGGTCGGATCTTGACCTGGCAATCGATGGGCCCGGACCACTTTCATTCTCGGTCCTCGGACGACTTAACGAGAGTTTCGATGAGGCGCTCGTGCCTTGGAAAGTCGACATTATCGACTTGAATTGCGTTAGCCCAAATTTCCGCCGCATTGTCGATGCGCACAAGGTGCCTCTGCCTTAGCTCTTGTACAACCCGTCCAGCCGCTCCCCGTAGCGCTCCTTCAGCTTGTGCCGCCGGATCTTCAAACTCGGTGTCATTTCCTCATTGTCGATGGTGAAGGCTTCGTCGGCGAAGGCGAACTGGCGAATTTTCTCGATCACCGAGAGATCCTGGTTGACCCGGTCGATCGCCGCGCGGATGGCGCTGCGGAAGGCGGGGAGGTCTTGCAGCGCGGGGAAATCGAACTTCTCATCCTGCCCCTGCGCCCATTCCAGCGCCCATTCGGCGTCAGGCACGATCAGCGCGACGATGTAGGGGCGCCTGTCGCCGACCACCATTGCCTGGGAGATTTCCGGCTGCAGGGTTAGCATGCCCTCGACCTTCTGGGGCGCGAGATTGTCGCCCTTGTCGTTGACGATCATATCCTTCTTGCGGTCGGTGATGATAATCCGGCCTTTGGCGTCAAGGTGGCCGATGTCGCCGGTATGGAGCCAGCCGTCATGCAGCGCCCGCCGCGTCTCGGCCTCATTGCGCCAGTAGCCGTGCATGACGAGTTCGCCCCGCACGAGGATTTCGCCATCCTCGGCAATCTGAACTTCCACGCCGTCCAATGGCGGGCCGACTGTGTCCATCTTGAGGCCCGCCCGCGGCCGGTTGCAGCTGATCACTGGTCCCGCCTCGGTCTGGCCGTAGCCTTGCAACAGTGTAAGGCCGAGCGCGTTGAAGAAGGTGCCGATATCGGGATTGAGCGGTGCGCCGCCCGAAATCATGGCCTTGATCCGCCCGCCAAAGCGCTGGCGGACCTTTGGACGCAGCGCGCGGCCGATGATCAGGTCCATCGGCCGGTCGCGCCACCGCCGCTTGCCGATTGCTTTGCGCGCACCGATGGCCAATGCCTGGTTGAGCAGGAATGTGGCGGCGCGGCCCTGCTTTTCAATCTGCTTGAGGATCCGCGCGCGCAGCACCTCGAACAGCCGCGGCACCACCACCATGATCGTCGGGCGCACTTCCTCGATATTGCTGGCGAGCTTCTCGAGACCCTCCGAATAATAAATCTGTCCGCCAAGGCCGATCGGCAGATATTGCCCACCGGTATGCTCATAGGCGTGCGACAGCGGCAGGAAGGAGAGGAACACCTCCCTCTCCTTTCCGGTCAAATCCCAGCCGAAATCCTCGGCGATGATCCGTGCCGCGCCGCCGACATTGCGCAGGATCATGCCGTGGTGCTGCATCACCCCGCGCGGCGCGCCGCCGGTGCCGCTGGTATAGATAATGCACGCCAAATCCTCGCGCGCAATTTCCGCGATGCGCGCCTCGACCGCCGCGCCGGCCGCAGCGCCATCACCGTTTAGCAGGTTGTCCCACTGGTGGAACGCGGTGTTGCCGGCCTGGGTCTGGCGCAGCGGTTCCATGGCGATGATATGCTCGGTGCTGTTGGAGCGCAGGATTGCCGGCAACAACGGCTTGGCGAGTTTTGCGTCCGACACGATCACCGCACGGGCGCCGGAATTCTCGATAATATGCAAATGGTCACGTTCGGTGTTGGTCGTGTAGGCTGGCACTGTGACGCAGCCGGCCGCCATGATCGCAAGGTCCGCGAGGCACCATTCGGGCCGGTTTTCCGACACCAGCATCACCCGGTCGCCATCGTCCAGACCGAGCGCCCGCAAGCCCTCGGCGAACAGGCAGACCTGCCGTGCTGCCTCGGACCAGCTGAGCGGGCGCCACTTGCCCTCCCGCTTGGCCCACAGGAATGGCTTGTCGCCCTGCTCGCCGGCACGGTCGAGAAACAGCGCGACAAGATTCCTGCTGGTGTCAAAATCGGAAAGCTGCACTGTCCGCCTTGCCCTTCGCTTGACGATCCCCGCGAAAGTCTACTGCCGCATAATCGATCCAGCAAGCTGCGGCTATTCGGCAACGCTGCGCCCTTCGCTGCGCGGATCGGCGGCGCCCTTCAGCACGCCGTCCACCACCTCGACAGCATTGGCCTTGAGCGGCATGGCGCGCGGGGTGACCGCCGCGTGGCCCAGCGCCCGCAGCGCCGGCGCCATGGCCTCGAGCCGGCTGCCAGCCTCGATAAACACCGCATCGCCGCCCGGCGCGACGATTATCGGCAGGGCGATCGCGTCTTGCGCCGATAGCCGCCAGTCGATCACGCCGATGATCGCCTTGACCACCTGCGCCGGGATCGTCGACCCGCCAGCCGCGCCGATGGCGAGGCGCAGCTTGCCGCCGGGCGCGTAAACCAGCGTCGGGCTCATCGAGCTGCGCGGGCGTTTGCCGGCCTCGACCCGGTTAGCGACCGGCTTGCCGCCACGTTCCGGCTCCATGCTGAAATCGGTCAGCTCGTTGTTGAGGAAATAGCCGCTCACCATCAGGCCCGAGCCGAAGCTGCTTTCGATGGTCGAGGTCAGCGACACTACTTGCCCGCGCCGGTCGATTGCGACGAAATGCGACGTCGATGGCACGTCCGGCGTGACCGTGTCGGCCTGCGCCAGCGGCGCGCCGGCGGGAGTGCCGGGGCTTACCGTCGCCATGCTGCGGTCCGGTGCGATCAGCTGCGCGCGCTCGGCGAGATAGGCGGGGGCCAGCAATCCCGCGACCGGCACCGGCACGAAGTCGGCATCGGCGAGATAGCGCTCGCGGTCGGCATAGGCGAGCCGCTGGGCCTCGGCGATGAGGTGCCAGGCAGTGGGCGAATCCTTGCCCAGCGCGGCGAGATCGAAGCGTTCGAGCAGGCCGAGGATGGCCAGCACTGTCGTCGCGCCCGAGGAGGGCGGGCCCATGCCGCACAGCCGCCAGGCGCGATAGAAGCCGCAGACCGGATCGCGCAATTTGGCCGTATAGCCCGTGAGGTCGGCCAGGGTCATCGGCGCGGGAGCGCGTGGCGCGGTAGAGACGGCGCGGGCAATCGCGGCGGCATTGGCGCCGGTATAGAAGGCGCGCGGGCCCTGGGCGGCAAGCTCGGTGAGGAATGCGGCCAGCGCGGGATTACGGATCGTTGCGCCGACCGGCTGCGGCTGGCCATCGGCGGTGTAGTAAAGCGCGCGCGATTCCGCCGAGAAAGCGGCGCCCCCGGTCGCCAGATAGCGCAGGTCGCGCAGCTCCGGCGGCATTGCCGGATCGACCCGGTAACGCCCGAGGAATTCGTAGAACCGCGGCGTCACGGCAAAGCCGTCCCGGGCGAGGCGGATCGCGGGCGCGAACAGCCGCCGCCACGCCAGCCGGCCATGGCGCTTGTGCGCCGCCGCCATCAGCGCGACATTGCCGGGCACGCCAACACTGCGCCCGCCGGGGATCGCCTGCGGCACGGCCAGGAACTGGCCATTCGTTTCGAACCAGCGCGGATGGGCGGCGGCGGGCGCGGTCTCGCGGCCATCGATGGTCTCGACCCGGCCCTTGCCATCGTCCATCACCAGAAACCCGCCGCCGCCGATGCCTGAGCTTTGCGGTTCGACCACGGTGAGCGCTAGCAGCACCGCCAGCGCGGCATCGGTGGCGCTGCCCCCGGCGCGCAACATCTCCGCCCCGGCTTCGGCAGCGCGCGGGTCAGCGGCGCTGACCATGCCGCGCTCGAACGGCGCAGACGCTGCGGCCTGCCGGGTGGTGGCGCAAGCGTTGAGCAGGAGCGGCGCGGCGAGCAAGGCGAGGAGGCGGTGCAGCATGTCGCGAAAGCTATTCGCTTCCCACTGCCTCGGCAATCGCCGCAAAGCCGTCGCGGCGCATCAGCCCCAGCAGCCCCTTGGTGATCCTCCGGGCGATCCCGGGCCCTTCGTAGATCATCGCGCTGTAAAGTTGCACGAGACTGGCCCCGGCACGGATGCGGGCCCAGGCATCTTCGGCGCTGGCGATCCCGCCGACGCCGATCAGCGGGATCGCCCCGCCTGTGGCCTGACGAAAATCGCGCAGCCGCTGCAGGGCAAGGTCGCGCAAGGGCGCGCCGGACAGCCCGCCCTCCTCATTCGCGTGGCGCGATTGCAGCGGCGGGCGCGAAATCGTGGTGTTGGCGACGATCAACGCGCCAAGCCCCTTGTCGAGGGCAATGCGGGCGATGCCGTCGATATCGGCGGGTTCAAGATCGGGCGCGACTTTGAGGAACACCGGCAGACCGCCGACCCCCCGCGCCATCAGCACCGCGTCGAGCAGTGCCGCCAGGGCGCCCTTGTCCTGCAGCGCACGCAGGCCGGGGGTGTTCGGGCTGCTGACATTGACCGCAAGATAGCGCGCCAGCGGCGCCATCAGCCGCGCCATGATCGCGTAATCGCCGATGCGGTCGGGCGAATCCTTGTTGGCACCGATGTTGACCCCGACGATTCCCGGCCGGTGTTGGCGCCGCCGCAACCGTTCCGCCGCCTGTTCCGCACCGGCGTTGTTGAAGCCCATGCGGTTGATCACGGCGCGGTCTGCGGCCAGGCGGAACAGCCGAGGGCGCGGATTGCCGGCCTGAGGTAGCGGGGTAATCGAGCCGACTTCGGCAAAGCCGAAACCGAGCCGCAGCACGCCGTCCGCCACTTGCGCATCCTTGTCGAAGCCAGCAGCGAGGCCCAGCGGGTTGGGAAAGGCGATGCCGGCAATCTCACTGGCGAGCGGCCCGCCGGGCTTTTGTGTGCTACCCGGCAGGATCGCCAACGTCGCCAGCGCCAGGCCATGCGCGCGCTCCGGATCGATCTGGAACAGGGCGGGACGGAGGAGCGAATAGATCATGTCGCCGCAACCTATGGCAAACCAGCCGCGCACTGTCGACGCCCGCCGATCCAGGCCCCTGCTGTGGCAAATTTACAACAGATAAGGGGAAATGCTAACCTTTCTGAATATTTTTGGCCATTCGACGAATCCCTACAATTTTTCTCAGCAGATCGGGACTAGGCGCGATGTGCGACCCGAAGGGCTCGGGGCATCTGCAACGGGTTCTCAACTTAACGGCGGTTCTCCGGTTTACCGGGGGACCGCTTTTTTTCTGGCCCAAACCGATTGCTATCCGCAGTCCGCGCCCCTACATCAAATCCGATCAATTCAATCCGATTTTGTTGGGCTGACCTTATGCGCCTGTCGAGCATGGCCGATTATGCCGTTGTCACCATGGCCGCCGCCGCGCGGCATTGCGGCGGCGTGCGCGTAAATGCGGCGCAATTGGCAGAAGAAACCGGGCTTCCGGCGCCAACAGTGCAAAAATTGGTGAGCCGGTTGACCTCTGCCGGGCTTCTTCGCAGCTCGCGCGGAGTGGGCGGGGGCCTGAAGCTCGCCCGGCCTGCGGCGGCGATCAGCCTCGCCGATATCGTCGAGGCCGTCGAAGGCCCGATTGCGCTGACGGCTTGTGTCGAGCAGGGGCGCCACGATTGCGGACTGGAAGCGGCCTGTCAGGTCAAGCCGCACTGGCCGGTGGTGAATGAAGCGCTGCGGGGTGCGCTGGCCAAGGTTAGCCTTACCGACCTCTCGTCGCCGTTCGTGCCTGGCGAAGTCGAGTCACCGGTTGCGCGAGGCTTCTCTGCGCCGCTCGAAGCGAACGGAGTCTGATCATGGATGACCAAACCACTCTCCCCGATCAGGCAGCCCGCGATGCTGCGGCGCGGGTCGCGGACTACGAGCACGGCTGGTCGTCCGACATCGAAACCGACTTCGCGCCCAAGGGCCTGAACGAAGACACGGTGCGGTTCATCTCGGCCAAGAAAAACGAGCCGGAATGGATGCTGGAGTGGCGGCTGAAGGCCTTTCGCCACTGGCTGACGATGACCCCGCCCGACTGGGCCAAGCTCAACGTGCCCGCGATCGACTATCAGGACGCCTATTATTACGCCGCGCCACGCGCGAAGCCCAAGCTTGGCAGCCTCGATGAGGTCGATCCGGAAATCCTGCGGGTTTACGAGAAGCTCGGCATTCCGCTGGAGGAGCAGAAAGTGCTCGCCGGGGTGGAAGGCGCGCGCAAAGTGGCGGTGGACGCGGTGTTCGATTCGGTCTCGGTCGCCACCACCTTCCGTGCGGAACTGGAACGGGCGGGGGTTATCTTCCGCAGCATTTCGGAAGCGATCAAGGAATATCCCGAGCTGGTGAAAAAATGGCTCGGCAAGATTGTGCCGATGCACGACAATTATTTCAGCGCGCTCAACTGCGCGGTCTTCTCCGACGGCACCTTCGTCCACATTCCCGAAGGTGTGCGCTGCCCGATGGAGCTTTCCACCTATTTCCGCATCAATGCCGAAAATACCGGCCAGTTCGAACGCACACTGATCGTCGCCGAGAAAGGCAGCTACGTCAGCTACCTCGAAGGCTGCACCGCGCCGATGCGCGATGAGAACCAGCTTCACGCGGCGGTGGTCGAACTGGTGGCATTGGACGATGCCGAGATCAAATATTCGACCGTGCAGAACTGGTACCCCGGCAATGCGCAAGGGCTGGGCGGGATCTACAATTTCGTCACCAAGCGCGCGCTGTGCCAGGGCAAGC
The DNA here is from genome assembly GCA_031368085.1 of Novosphingobium sp. Taxonomy (GTDB): domain Bacteria; phylum Pseudomonadota; class Alphaproteobacteria; order Sphingomonadales; family Sphingomonadaceae; genus Novosphingobium. The sequence goes on from JANLQW010000148.1 coordinate 10,200, forward strand.
GCTCGAAGGTCAGCTGGACCCAGGTCGAAACCGGCAGCGCGATCACCTGGAAATATCCTTCGTGTGTGCTCAACGGCGAGGATTCGGTCGGCGAGTTCTACTCGGTCGCGGTGACCAACAATTTCCAGCAGGCCGATACCGGCACCAAGATGATCCACAACGGCAAGGGCACCCGCTCGACGATCATCTCCAAGGGCATCAGCGCGGGCAAGTCGAGCAACACCTATCGCGGGCTGGTGCGCGTCGCGGCGGGAGCGGAGGGCGTGCGCAACTTCACCCAGTGCGATTCGCTGCTGCTGGGCGCGGACTGCGGCGCGCATACCGTGCCCTATATCGAGGTGCGCAATCCCAGCGCGCAGATCGAGCACGAGGCGACCACGAGCAAGATTTCCGATGACCAGCTGTTCTACGCGATGCAGCGCGGGCTGGGTCAGGAGGAGTCGGTGGCACTGATCGTCAACGGCTTCGCCAAGGAAGTGCTGCAGCAGCTGCCGATGGAATTTGCGGTCGAGGCGCAGAAGCTGCTGGGGATTTCGCTTGAGGGGAGTGTGGGGTGATCGGCACTGCGTCAACCGTTACAGCGGCCTTGGTCGAACTGCGTGACCTTGTGGCAGGTGGTCGCGAGTTCGATGCAGCGATCAGCGAGTTGGCTGAATTCTATTCGATCAAACCGGATGTATTGCGTGCAAGAGCCTCGCGGGAAGGCGGTATTGCCGACAATATTTCCAAGCTTCAGCGTCGCCAGAAAATTGAAGACGCCACTCAAAAATATCCCGGCGAGTGGACTTCAAAAAAATCACTGCAGGAATGGGTTGGTAGTGAGTGCGGCGGCATTCTTGCACCAGACGAAATTCTCCATGCTGAAAAAGTTTATGAGGCTATTTTGTCAGAGCGACAGGGACGAAACTTAAAGATCATGTTGTCGGTTGTTTCGAAATTCAAAGAAGATGATGATGCTCCAAATACATAACCTCCACGCCACCGTCGCGGATAAACCCATCCTGAAGGGCCTCTCGCTCACCATCAACGCGGGCGAGATTCATGCGGTTATGGGGCCGAACGGTGCGGGCAAGTCGACGCTGGCTTATGTGCTGGGCGGGCGGCCGGGGTATGAGGTGACGGGGGGGAGTGTGAGCTTTACCCCCAACCCCGCCCATGCTGAGCTTGTCGAAGCACCGTCCTTATCTTCGGACCTCACGCAAACCGCAGAAGCGAAGGACGGCCCTTCGACAAGCTCAGGGTGGTCGGGTTTGGGGGATAGTGCGGGTGGGGGCGCAATCGACCTCTCGCGCTCGCCCCGCATGAACGGGCTGCCGCCGGGCTGTTCCTCGGCTTCCAGTATCCGGTCGAGATTCCCGGCGTCTCCTTCGTCCAGTTCCTGCGTGAGGCGCTGAACTCCCAGCGCACTGCGCGGGGGCAGGCGCCGCTGTCGGGCAGCGAGTTCCTCAAGCTGGCGAGGCTGAAGGCGGCGCTGCTCAAGATGGACATGGACATGCTCAAGCGGCCGGTGAACGTCGGCTTTTCGGGCGGCGAGAAAAAGCGCGCCGAGATGGTGCAGATGGGCATCCTCGATCCCAGCTTCGCGGTGCTCGACGAGACCGACAGCGGGCTCGACATCGACGCGCTGCGGATTGTCGGCGACGGGATTAACACCATTATGCGCCAGCCTGACAAGGGCGTGCTGCTGATCACGCATTACCAGCGGCTGCTCGATACGGTGAAGCCGGACTTCGTCCACGTGCTGGCTGGTGGGCGGATCGTCCGGACTGGCGGAGCGGAGCTGGCCTTGCAGCTCGAGGAAGAGGGCTACGAGGCGGTGGCATGAGCGAAGTTTTCGCCCTCCCCACTCGCCGGGACGAGGCGTTCCGCTATTCGGACATCGAGGCGCTGGCCGGCGTCTGGCCGGTCGTGCGCGAGGAAATCCTGGTGCCTTCCGGGCAGAGCACGGCGCTCAGCATCGTCGAGGACTGTGCGGTCGAAGCAATCGCGCGGCATCTGGTGATCGAGGTGGAAGCCGGCGCGAGCTTCGATCTGCGCATCCTCAACACCGGTGCCGCCTTTGGCCGCATTGCGGTCGATGCGCGGCTGGGCGAGGGTGCGCACTTCACTCTCGGGGCAGCGCAGCTCGGCACGGGTTCGCAGGTGCTGGAGATCGTTACCGAAGTTTCGCATGACGCGCCGAATGCGGTCAGCCGCCAGACCATCCGCTCGGTGCTGGCGGGGCATGCCACCGGCACCTATCTCGGCAAGGTATCCGTGGCGCGCGGGGCGATTGGCACGGACTCCGAACAATCGGTCCGCGCCATGCTGCTCAGCCGCACGGCGACGGCGAACGCCAAGCCCGAGCTCGAAATCTACGCCGACGATGTCAAATGTGCGCATGGCTGCGCGGTGGGCGAACTCGACGCGGCAGGCTTGTTCTATCTCGAATCGCGCGGGCTGACTCCGCCCGAGGCCAAGCGGCTGATGCTGCAGGCGTTTGTCGCCGAGGCGTTTGCCGGGGCACCAGAGGAGGAGCGCTTGCAGGCGCTGGCACTGGCGCGGCTGGGGGAACTGGTGTGAGCGGCGTGCAATCTTCCCCCCTCCCGCTCGCCAGAGGGGCCGGGGGTGGGCCTGTTGACGCAGGCGCCGCATCCAGTTCGAACAGGCCCACCCCTAACCCCTCCCGCAGGCGGGAGGGGGACTTTAAGTGTGACTTCCCCGGCCTGGCGAACAACTGGCACTACCTCGATACCGCCGCTACCGCGCACAAGCCGCTGGCGGTGATTGACGCCACGGTGCGGGCGATGGGTGCGGACTATGCCACCGTCCACCGCGGGGTCTATGCCCGCTCGGTCGACATGACGCTGGCCTTCGAGGCAGCGCGGCGAAAAGTCGCTCAGTTCATCGGCGGCAAGGAGGATGAGGTCGTCTTCACCCGCGGCGCGACCGAGGCGATCAACCTTGTGGCGCATTCATGGGGCGGCGCCAACCTCAGGCCGGGCGACCGCATCCTGCTTTCAGTGTTGGAACATCACTCCAATATCGTCCCCTGGCAATTGCTGCGGGACCGGGTCGGGGTCGAAATCGACGTCTGCCCGCTGACCCACGATGGCCGGATCGATCTCGATGCGGCGGAACGAATGCTGACGCCGCAGCACAAGCTCGCCGCTTTCGCGCATATTTCCAACGTGTTGGGCTCTACGCTCGATGCCAGGCGCGCCGCCGATCTTGCGCATAACGTAGGCGCGAAGCTGCTGCTCGACGGCTGTCAGGCGGTGCCGCGTATGGCCGTGGACGTCGCCGCGCTGGACTGCGATTTCTACGTTTTCTCCTCGCACAAGCTCTACGGTCCGACCGGCATCGGCATATTATGGGCCAGAAGCGAAATTCTCGCCGCCATGCCGCCCTGGCACGGCGGGGGCGCGATGATCGACCGGGTAACGTTCGAACGCACCACCTACGCCGCGCCGCCCGCCCGCTTCGAAGCGGGCACGCCGGCGATCGTCGAGGCGATCGGTCTGGCGGCCGCGATCGATTACGTCGAAACCATCGGCCTGCAGGCGATCCAGGCGCATGAGGATGCGCTTGGGCAGCAGCTGCGCGCGGAACTGCGCAAGCTCAACGCCGTAACCCTGTTTGGGCCGGAGGATTCAGCGGGGATCGTCAGTTTCATGCTCGACGGGGTGCATCCGCACGACCTCGCCACCATATTGGACGAAGAGGGGGTGGCGATCCGCGCCGGGCACCATTGCGCCCAGCCGCTGATGGATCACCTCGGCGTGCCCGCCACCGCGCGGGCGAGCTTCGGTCTGTATAACGATGAAAGCGATATCGCCGCGTTGCTGCGCGGGATCGAGCGAACGCAAAGGATCTTTGGCCAATGACACAGAAGATCGGCGGGGACGAGCAGACCTTCACGGTCGAAGAAGTGGCCGGTGTGCCGCCACCGCCCCGGGCACGGGTGGACGATGCCGAGACCGCGCCTGAAACACCTGGCGAAAAGCTTGAGCGCAAACGCGATTACCTTGAGGGCTTCCTTGCGGAACAGCCCCAGGGTCTCGCGCCGGGCGAACCGGGCGGCAATCTTTACGAGGCGGTGATCGATGCGCTCAAAGAAATTTTCGATCCCGAGATTCCGGTCAATATATACGAACTCGGTCTGATCTATGGGGTCGACATCACCGATGACGGCAGCGTGACTGTCGCCATGACGTTGACCACGCCGCATTGCCCGGTCGCCGAATCGATGCCGGGCGAGGTTGAACTGCGGGTGAGTGCAGTGCCCGGCGTGCGCGATGCCGAAGTTAATCTGGTGTGGGACCCTCCTTGGGACATGGCCAAGATGAGCGATGAAGCCAAGTTAGAGCTGGGGATGTTGTGATGAGTACGACCACCACGAAAACCCGTCAGCGCCCCGCCGCCGTCATCCTGACGCCCGCCGCCGAGGCGCGGGTGGCCAAGCTGATGGCGCAGGCGCCGGAGGGCGCGATCGGCGTCAAACTGTCGACCCCGCGCCGGGGTTGTTCGGGTCTGGCCTATTCGGTCGATTACGTAAACGAGGCGGACAAGTTCGACGAGCGCATCGAAACGCCGGGCGGCGCTTTCTTCATCGACGGGGCGAGCGTGCTCTACCTGATCGGCTCGACGATGGACTGGGAAGAAGACGATTTTACCGCCGGCTTCACCTTCGCCAACCCCAACGCCAAGGGCAGTTGCGGCTGCGGCGAGAGCTTCACGGTCTGATCCAGTTCAGCGTTGCCTGAGCGCGGCAATGCAAGTCACCCGATCGACGTCCTTGCCGTCGCTGGCGCGCCGCGCATCGACATAGGTCGCCTGCGGCTCGCCGCCGGCGGAGGGTGGGTAGAGGTAGATGTCGAGCACGCAGGCCGTGCCGCTGAATTGCAGCTTGCGGGCATCGCCCTCCCAGACATCGAGCCGCGCGGGTCCGAACTGGCGTATGAGATCGCCCTGGTTTGCGCCGATCACGCCTTCCAGGCCCGGCATGGCGAGTGCCTGGGCGGCCGGCAGCATGGCGCGCACCGGCGCCCGCACTGGCGGCAGCCGTGATGGCTGGCGCGCTGTGCCGATTACCGGGCCCTTGCTGGCGCCCTTCACCGCACTGCCGCCGCCCGATGCCCCGCAAGCGGCAAGCAGCGGCAAAATGAAAAGAATGGCGAGCCGATTACGCCGCATGCGGTAGAGATTCCTTTTGGTGGCAGCGTTGGTTTGCCGTGGCGGGCCGGCTGCTGTCAACGCCGCCGCACTTGCCGGGGCCGCGGCTCGCCCCTAGGCGCGCGACTGTTCCACCCCTCGCGTCCGAAAGATTGCCATGCCAGAGCCAAAGTTCGACGTCATCGCCATCGGCAACGCCATCGTCGATGTCATGGCACCTTGCGAGGATGCACTGATCGAGCGGCTGGGTCTGGCGCGCGGCGGGATGATGCTGATCGATGCCGGCCAAGCCCGCGATCTCTATGCCGCGATGGGCCCGGCGCGGGAAATTTCCGGCGGTTCGGCGGCGAACACGCTGGCGGGGCTGGCAGCGCTGGGTGCGCGCTGCGCGTTCATCGGCCAGGTGGCGGATGATCAACTTGGCGAAGTTTTCGCGCATGACATCCGCGCCGCCGGCATCGCCTTTGCGACAACGCCGCGCGCCGGCGATCCGCCGACCGCGCGCTGCCTGATCTTCGTCACCCCCGATGCCCAGCGGACAATGAACACCTACCTTGGCGCCTCCCAGTTCCTCCCTGCCGCCGCGCTCGACGAAGCCATGATCGCCGATGCCGCCGTGCTGTATCTGGAGGGCTATCTCTGGGATCCGGAGGAACCGCGCGCGGCGATGCGTCAGGCGATCGCGGCGGCGAAGGAGGCGGGCCGAAAGATTGCCTTCACCCTGTCCGACAGCTTCGTCATCGCCCGTCACGGCGATGATTTCCGCGCGATGATCGACGCCGGCGATATCGACATCCTGTTCGCCAACGAGCACGAGCTCGCGGCGCTGACCGGGCTGGACGGTTTTGACGACGGCATTGCCGCGCTGGCCGACAGGGTGCCGGTGCTGGTCGTCACCCGCAGCGCCAACGGGGCAGTCGCGGTGGCGCATGGCGAGCGGGTTGCGGTCGCCGCGCATCCGGTGGCGAAGGTGGTCGACACCACGGGGGCGGGAGATCTGTTCGCCGCCGGTTTCCTGTTCGGTCATGTGCGGGGCCAGGATTTGGCCGAATGCCTGCGGTTCGGCGCGATCTGCGCGGCGGAGGTAATCTCGCACTATGGCGCTCGGCCCGAGATGGACCTCAAGTCGCTGGTTGCTGCGGCGGACTGAAGCGCAATGAATCGCGCGCAACAAAAAATGCCCGAGCTTTCGCATCGGTTTCCGTAAAGCCCTCAGCCTGGGTGCAGCACACCGTGGTAGAGCGGATCTTCAAGCGCCCTTCCGGCACCGATTGCGACGCAGTTGAGCGGATTTTCCGCGACTCTCACCGGCAGCCCGGTCTCGCGCGCGAGGCACAGGTCGATATCGGCGAGCAGCGAGCCGCCGCCCGTCATGATAATGCCGCCCTCGATTATATCGGCGGCGATTTCCGGCGCGGCATTCTCCAAAGCGCTGCGCACCACCTGGACGATCTGGCCAACGCATTCCGTCAGTGCATCGGCAATTTCGGCCTGGGTGATGCTGATCTCCCGGGGAACGCCCCGGGCGACATCGCGTCCCTTGATCAACGCGGTCCTCGGCGCGCCATTCGGGGTGTAAAAGGCGGTGCCCAATTCCTTTTTCACCCGTTCGGCGGTGGCTTCCCCGATCATCAGATTATGGGTTCTTCGGACATGGAACGTAATCGCCTCATCCATCTTGTCGCCGCCCACCCGCGCGGACATGGCCATATTCATTCCTCCGATCGAAATCACGCCAACCTCGGTGGTGCCGCCGCCGATATCGACAACCATCGAGCCGATCGGATGGGTCACCGGCAAATCAGCCCCGATCGCTGCCGCCATTGGCTCGTCGATCAGCCACACTTTGCGGGCGCCGGCATTGGAGGCGGCATCGCGGATTGCCCGGCGTTCGACCTGGGTCGATCCGGACGGCACGCAAATGACGATTTCCGGCCCGGACCAGGGCATTCCCCGCTGGCCCTGCGCCTTGCGGATGAAATGCTTGATCATCTGCTCGGCGACTTCGAGATCGGAAATCACGCCGTTGCGCAGCGGGCGGATCGTCTTGATGTTTTCCGGGGTCTTGCCGAGCATCAGCTTGGCATCGCTGCCGACCGCCAGTACGCGCTTCACCCCCTTGATGGTCTCGATGGCGACTACCGACGGCTCCGCCAGCACAACGCCAGTTCCCTTGAGATAGACAACAGTATTGGCCGTACCGAGATCGATCGCCAGGTCGGATGACGCGAAGGAAAATCGGTTAAAGAAGGACATGCGGGCGAGGACTCTGTTTCGAGGCGGCGGGAAGCGCCGCGCCAGCGCCACCGAACCTGACCAGCAGATGAACCGATTGCCGCAAACCTCCCAGGCGGTGCTGGAGGAAGGCAGCGGGCGATTTACGGTGCTGGGGGACGGCGATGCTCGCAGGAACCCAGCATTGGCATGAAAGTCGCGGCTTGTGAACCCTTGCGGCGGTCCGGCGGCGATTTCTGGTCAAATCCGCCCGGCAGAGCAGCAGCACATTACCCGAGCAAAAGGGCGGCAGAAATATCCCGCCGCCTTTCTGCCGAATAAGCCGTCGCCGCGATCAGAACTTGACCCTGACACCCGCATAGAAGCGGCGGCCCAGCGCGTCGTAGGTGCCGGTGTCGGTATCCTGTCCGGCCGATTCGCCGACGCCAATGTCGGCGAGATAGGGCGGCTTGTTGTCGAGCAGATTGTCGCCGCCAATGTAGAATTCGAACCGGTCCTGCACCTTGAACTTGACCTGGGCGTCGAGATAGAATTCACTGTGCACGCGGTAGAGCGGATCGCTTCCGGGCTTCACTCCGGTCAACTGGTCGTCGATGCTCGCGGGACCGATGTAGGTTCCGGTCATCGACACCCCGACTCCGCCGTATTCAAGACCAAGATTGGCCGTAAAGCGGTTCTTCGAGGCGCCGATTTCTCCGGCAAACTCGTCGCGGCTGGCTCCGTCTATCGGAATTTGATAGCCCTTGAACAGGTGTGTGTAGGCGACGTAGATATTGGTCTTCACATCCCCGAAATCGTAGCGATAGCTCAGTGTCGCATCGATGCCAGAGGTTTGCAGTCCGCCTGAGTTCAGCCTGGCGCTGTTAACCTCATCCAGCGAACCGGAATTGTTGGGGCCCTGCACCGCCGGACGCCGCTTGATGAAATTGCAAAGCGTTGTGTTGGACTGCGCGTAGCACTGGTCAAGAATGAATTGCAGGGGCAAATTTTCAATCGCATCTTTGATCCGGATGTTGAAATAGTCCACGGTCACGACCAGATTGTTTATTCCCAGCGACTTCGGCGCGATCACCACACCTGCGGTGAAAGACGTCCCTTTTTCTTCCTGCAACCTTGGGTTGCCGCCGGCAAAACTGGTTATGCCCTGCGCGTCCGCCTGGCTGACTGCAAACGCGTCATTTGCCGCGATATTCGCGCTGACGCCCACTGCGGACCGGCAATTCTGCGCTAGTACGCCGGTGTCTGCAGCGGTCACATCTGTGCAGGGATCCACCAGATCCTGCGGGAAATCCTGCTGCGGCGGCTCAAACAATTCCGCGACGTTCGGAGCGCGAACCGAACGGGCCTGCATGACGCGGAACTTTATATCCTCGACCGGAGACCATTCAGCACCATAATTGTAGCTCAGCGTGGTGCCGACGGTCGAATATTTAGATACGCGAATTGCCCCGCGTAAGCTGAGGCTGTTGAAGAACGGCCGGTCAGACAGAATTGGGACGATTGCTTCCGCGTAGCCTTCGATCACGTCGAACTCACCCCTGGTCGATGGCAGCTTATTGCCGCCATTGAGGCCAAGCTGGGATAGTGTGTCAAAGGCGCTCGAACTGGTCTCGCGTCGATATTCAGTGCCGATGGCGATCCCGACAGGGTCCGCGCCGAGGCCCAGCGAAAACAGGTTGCCCGTGAGACTGGCGCCAGCGACCGTCTGGGTCACCTTGGTGTCCAGCGTCTGCGGTGCGGCCAGGTAGCCGGTAGCCGGCGTCAGCGAACCTACCCCATAGATATTGGCCGGCACACAGCCATTGGCCCGCGCAGCGGCATTGACGCAGATGATCTCGGTGCGGTTGCCGTCACCGTCGATGTCGTTGACGTCGCGGATCGCGTTGAGTGCCTGCTGGAAATTCAGGCTGTTGAACTGGCCGCTGCCGACCTGCGCTTCTTTGGTCTGCCCGTAGATGCCGTAAACCTCGTACTTGAAGCCGCCAAACACCTCGCCGTTGATGCCGCCGGCAATTCGAAAAGTATCGCGCTTGGCACTGCTGGTGCGTGGGCCGAAATCGGCAAGGCGCTTGGTAAAGAAGATGTCGCGCAGACCGTCGCCGTTGGTATCCGATGCGTCGTTGAAGATTGCATCGGGAACGAAGGGGTTGCGGTAGACCGTCCCTCCGACCAGGCTCTCGATCGGCACCTGTCCGCCGGTATCCGGGAAGATGTCATCGGAGCCCAGCGGAAAGGGTTCGATTGATGTGGACGCCTTGGTGCGGGCGTAATTGCCTTCGAGGAACAGGTTCACTGCGGGGGACAGCTCGAAATTGGCCCGCATGGCTCCGACATAGCGTTCGAGCGGCACGGCGAGCGTACGGAAGGCAGAACGATTGAAGCCGTCAGGTCCGATCGTCGTGCCATCCAATGCGCTGCCAGCAAGGCTCGTGCCGGTCAGGTTGCATATGCCGCCATTTCTGGAAAAGCACGGGCGCAAGGAACCGTTGGGGGCAAATGTAAAGCCCCCCCCTCGACGGGAAGTGAACTGGTCGGTAAAATACCGTCCCTGCGGTGCAAAACCCGAAAAATTCGGGGCGTCGCGCTGATTGGGCGTCAGATCAAGGCTGGTCGAATCGATGGCAGACGAGCCCGCCTCCGTCGACCGATCGGCCTTCCTCACCTCGCCCTGCTTGGAATAGCCGGCGAACACCATGATATTGCCGCGACCATCGGCGAAGTTCTTCCCGACCAGCGCGTTAGCCTGCCAGTCAAATCCATCGCCGCGCTCGGATACGCCGGTCTGTGCGCCCAGCTCGATGCCGTCGAAATTCTTGCGGTAAATCATGTTGACCACGCCGGCGACGGCATCCGAACCATAGACCGCCGAGGCGCCGCCGGTAAGGATTTCGACCCGTTCGAGGAACTGGGTGGGAATGACGTTGAGATCGACCGCGCTGCTACCGGGAATACCGGACACGAACCGCCGCCCGTTGACCAGTACCAGCGTGCGGTCGATGCCGAGGTTGCGCAAGTCGACAGTCGCGACGCCGACGCTGGAGGTGTTGAACCCACTGTTGGTGCGGCTGATCGACGGAGTGCCTATCGCCGGGTTTTCCAGCAGCAGATCCTGAATGTTGGTTGCGCCCGAATTCTGAATTTGTTCAACACTGACAACCTGAAGAGGCGATGCCGCAGTCGCCGCCGGACTGGCAATGCGCGAGCCGGTGACGACGATTTCAACTGGCGGACCAGCTGCGACAGTCTGCGCCTCCTGCGCGAAGGCCGGCATGCTGATCATGGCCAGGGCAAGTGCCACAGGTGCTGCGCTCGACCGGAATTTCTTGAGTAGTTCTTTCGTCATGGCTGCCTCCGTCGCCGAAGCGGAAAACTTCGCTTGCCAGATCAACAGTTATGGGCGCGGTGAGTTCCGCCCCAGGGCAACGCCGGGACGGCCAGTGCCGGTCAAACAGCGGCTTTGGGCACCGGAACCGGTGATAATTTGCTAATATAATCAGCACATTTCTTTGGAATGTAGCGAAAATGCAACAGTCGCGGATGATTTGCACTAAGCTTGCACGCGACTAGCTACCGTTATCCGGCACGGTGCTTGGGGTGAATGCAGCGTTACGAAAACAACTGACAGAACTGGGAGCGAAACCTTGTCTAGCGCTGCGGCACTTCCTGCATCCTCGCGGCGAACAATTCCGGGTCCAGCCTCGCCTCGCGCCATTTCAGGCCCCAGTGGAGATGCGGACCGGTGGCGCGGCCGGTCATGCCGATGCGGCCGACGATCTGGCCCTGCCGCACCGCCTCGCCCTCTCGCACCAGCACTTGCGCGCAATGCAGGAAGGCGCTGCTCAGCCCCATGCCGTGGTCGATGATCAGCAGATTGCCCTCAAGGGTAAACGGGCTGCCGGCCGCGAGGATGACGACGCCGTCGGCCGGCGCGGCAAAGGGCGTGCCGCTTTCGCCAGTGACGTTGTCGGTGCCCGAATGGTAGCTGCCGGGGCTGCCGCGATAAATCCGTTGCGAACCGAACCGGCCGGAAATACGTCCGCGCACGGGCCAGTCGAAGCGCTGCCGCCAGCCATTGCTTTGGGCATCGAGCGCCCGCGCCGCCGCGATCCGCGCGAGTTCGGCGGCGCGCATGCGCTGGAACGCGGCGCTGGTCACGCCGGCAGGGCGGGCCGCGACCGCAACCCGCTCGATATCCCAGGCGCGCGGGGCGATGGCGAGGCTGCGGGTCGCGGTGGTGCCATCGGCGAATGTCGCGCCGAGCAGGGCGGCGGGCCCGGCATCGCGGTCGAATGCGGCGAAAAAGCGCCGGTCCTGCGCCAGAGCCAGCGGCTGGCCATCGAGCGACACGCCAGTCGCGCCCGCCGGGGCGGTGCCGGTTAGCCAGCCCCCCTGCGTCAATTCTCCGGCAAGCGCAAAATCGCGGGTTTGCTCCGGCATGGTTACAGTCGGAGACGGTGCGATAGCGGGACTATCGGGGGCCGGAGGCGCAAAACTAGGCCTGTTCTGCAATGCTTTGCTGCAACCGCACAGAGCAAGGATCAAACCGGCAACCACCGCACAGATGCCAAAAAAGCGCATCGCGTTTACCCGCGGGCGGTCAGGCGCCGCCCGTCAGCTGCCGGGTCGCCACGTCGGGGCTGGCGTAAGGCTCCTGCCGGGGGACGCTCCAATAGCGCAGCACTTCGAGGGCGATTCTCTCTCCGGTCACTGCGCAGAGGACAAAGCCGCCAGCGCTGACCACGCGGAAGCCGTTGGGCTGGTATTCGAGAGTCGCGGGGCGCTCATTGGATGACATCAACATGGCACCTGATTAGCAAAGCTCGCCGCTCAAAGCAATTTGCCCTGGACCGGCGGCTCGGGGCGGGGTGTCGGCGCAGGGCGCGGCGTGCGCGCGGGTGCGGCAGCGGCGCCAGTCCCGCCCAGCTGCAGCCGTCCGTCGGCGAATTGCAGTTCCAGCGCGCTGCTGGCGCGGGCGCTCACCGCGCTCATCACCGGCTGGCCCGCCTCATCGCGCACGATCGCATAGCCGCGCCGCAGCACCCGATCGGGGCTGAGCTGTTCGGCCATGCGCCACAGCACCGCCGTCCGCTCGCGCCCTTCGGACAGCCGCCGCTCGATCAGCAAGGGCGCGAGCCCCACCGCCCCCAACCGCTCCTTCGCCCGCGCCAGCCGCGAGGCCAGCAGCGGCGCGGAAAGGTGCGAGGCGTCGCGCATCAGTGAGGTGCGGGCGCAGGCAATCCGCTCGATCAGCCCGCGCCGCAGCCGGTCGCCCTGATCGTCGAGCCGCTGGGTGAATCCGGCCAGCATCGTTTCCGGGTGAGGCAGGCGCCGCGCCCGCGCCTCCAGCCGCTCGCGCCCCAGCGTGACGGGCCGGACCACCGCGCGGCGCATGCGCAGGGCGAGTTCGGCAATCTGGGCGATCAACTCCTCACGCACCGGCACGGCGCGTTCGGCGGCGGCGGTCGGCGTCGGCGCGCGAAAATCTGCGGCAAAATCGGCCAGAGTGGTGTCGGTCTCATGACCGACGGCCGAGATCACCGGAATGGTGCATTCGGCAATGGCGCGCACAACCACTTCTTCATTGAACGCCCACAAATCCTCGATCGACCCGCCGCCGCGCGCGACGATCACCAGATCGGGCCGGGGCACCGGTCCGCCCGGCTGCAATTGCGAGAAGCCGCGCACCGCCGCCGCCACCTGCTCCGCCGAGCCTTGGCCCTGGACCAACACCGGCCAGACCAGCACATGGCTGGGAAAGCGGTCGGCGAGCCGGTGGAGGATGTCGCGGATCACCGCGCCGGTGGGTGACGTCACCACGCCGATCACCCGTGACAGGTACGGCAGCGCCCGCTTGCGCGCGGGATCGAACAGCCCTTCCGCCTCGAGCCGCGCTTTGGTTTTGGCCAACAGCGCCAGCAGCGCGCCCTCGCCGGCAATCTCCATCCGCTCGATGACGATCTGGTAGTTGGACCGCCCCGGATAGGTGGTGAGCTTGCCGGTCGCGATCACCTCGATCCCGTCCTCGGGCAGGAAAGCGAGCCGCCCCGCCTGGCCCTTCCACATCACCCCGTCGATCCGCGCGCCTTCGTCTTTAAGGCTGCAATACAGATGCCCCGACGCCGCGCGCTTGACGCCGGAAAGCTCACCGCGCAACCGCACGAAAGAAAAGCGTTCCTCCACCGTGCGCTTGAGCAGCGCGGAAATCTCGCTGATCGAAAGCGGCGCGGCGTTGTCGCCGGCCGCGTCCTTCGCTACCAGCCCGGCACTGTAATCATCATCGAAGGGCGAAGAGGCGGCCATGAACATCCTGCTGCTGGGATCGGGCGGGCGCGAGCATGCGCTGGCGTGGAAGCTGGCGCAATCCCGGCTGATAGCCGAGGATGGCGGCAAACTCTACGCCGCGCCCGGAAACCCGGGGATTGCCGAGCATGCCGAACTGGCGGCGCTCGATGCCGCCGATCACGCCGCTGTCGCGGCGTTCTGCGAGGCGCAGCGGATCGGACTCATTGTCATCGGTCCGGAAGGCCCGCTGGTCGATGGACTGGCGGACAGCCTGCGCGGTGCCGGATTCCCGGTGTTCGGGCCGAGCGGGGCGGCCGCCCGGCTGGAAGGCAGCAAGGGCTTCACCAAGGATTTGTGCGCCCGTGCCGATATCCCGACCGGCACCTATGTGCGGGTGAAAAGCGCGGCGGATGGGCTGGCGGCACTGGCGAAGTTCGGCGTCCCGGTCGTCATCAAGGCCGATGGTCTGGCGGCGGGCAAGGGGGTCACTGTGGCGATGAGCCTCGAGGAGGCGGAAGGGGCGATCCGGGAGATCTTTGCGGGGCGCTTTGGAGAGGCGGGCGCCGAGGCGGTAATTGAGGAATTTCTCGAAGGTGAGGAAGCCAGCTTTTTCGCCCTGACCGACGGCGCCACCATCCTCCCCTTCGGCTCGGCGCAGGACCACAAGCGCGTCGGCGAGGGCGACACCGGGCCGAATACCGGGGGCATGGGCGCCTACAGCCCGGCGCGGGTGCTCACCGCAAGCCTCGAGGCCGAAGCGATGACGCGGATCGTCGCCCCGACCGTGCGGGCGATGGCCGAGGCTGGCACGCCCTATTCCGGGGTGCTCTTTGCCGGGCTGATGCTGACCCGCGAAGGGCCCCAGCTGATCGAATATAATTGCCGCTTCGGCGATCCCGAATGCCAGGTGCTGATGCTGCGGCTGGAGAATGACCTCGGCGAGCTGCTGCTCGCCTGCGCCGAGAACCGGCTGGCCTCGATCGAGCCGCCCCGCTTCACGCCCGGCACGGCGCTGACGGTGGTGATGGCGGCGCGGGGCTATCCGGGGCCACCGCAGCTTGGCGGGCGGATAGAGGGCATTCCCGCGGCCCAGGCCGGCGGCGCCAAGGTGTTCCACGCCGGCACCGCGCTTGGGACCGATGGCGCGCTGACGGCGAATGGAGGGCGCGTGCTCAATGTGACGGCGCGCGGATACTCGGTGCGCGAGGCGCAAGGACTGGCCTATGCGGCGGTGGATGCGATCCGCTTTCCGGACGGGTTTTGCCGGCGGGATATCGGCCAGAAGGAGGTCGCCCGGGAGATTGAGCGGGAGGGCAAGCTTTAGCTGCCCGCCACTGCCCGCGCCTCGCGGCCGTCGCCTTGCGGGGCGGCCAGGATATCGCGGGTGACTTCACCCTTGGCGACCGTGTTGGTTCCGGGATCGCCGGCGGCCGAGCGGATGCCCGGTACGGCGGTGCCGGCGCGGCTGATCGCATCCCTCTCGACCTGGCTGCGCGGGGCGCTGCCGCCGAACAGCGCGTCGAGCGTCTGCTGCTGGCTGTTGGTGTCAGCTGCACGCGGCGCGCCGGGCTGCGGCGGGGTCAGCGAGAAATCGGGCGGCACCACCAGCGGGGCCTGGCGCTGGACGGCGAATTCGTCGGGCCGGTCGCGGTTGAACAGCCCGCCGCCGCCGCCGCAGGCCGAGAGCAGCGTCGCGGAGGTCACGAGGATAAGGGCGGCAGATTTACGCATGATGTCAGCTCTCCGGGGCGGTTTCGCCCGTCTGTTTCGGCTTTTCGCGCGAAAGCAGCGAACGGGCAAGGATAATCAGGACGCCGATAGTGATCGCGGCATCGGCGAGGTTGAAGATCAGGAAGGGGCGAAACTCACCGAAATGAAGATCGGCGTAATCGACGACATAGCCGAACCGCGTCCGGTCGAGAATATTGCCGAGCGCGCCGCCGAGCACCATGGCGAGGGCCAGAATATCGCCGAGCAGCCGCTCGCGCAGCAACCACACGAGCACCACCAGCGCGACCGCGGCGGTCACCCCGACCAGCACCCAGCGCGCGGTATCGCTGCTGGCGTGGAACATGCCGAGCGAGACGCCATTGTTCTCGGTCCAGCGCAGGTTGAAGATCGGGAGGATCGGGATCACCTGCACTTCGCGCAACGCGAGCGGGACTATCATCAGCCATTTGAGCAGTTGGTCGAGCGCGAATATCGTGGCGGCGACGGCCAGGCCGATCAGGCGGGGACGGGTGAGGCTCATACCGGGTTGGCCATGCTGGCGACGACATGATCGCAGCGTGAACAAAGCGAGCCGTCGGCGGGGACGTCGGGGAGATGGCGCCAGCAGCGACCGCATTTGTGGTGGGTGGTGCGGGTGACGTGAACCGAGCCGGGCGCAACCCGGTTATCATTTCCATCGACACGTTCAACGATTGCCAGCTCGGCAAGCAGCTTGGCATCCACTGGCTGCGGGTGGTGCATTTCCTGCGCGCGTGCTGCCCAGGGATAGGACACGACAGCTTCGAGACTGGAGCGGACGATTTTCTCCCGGCGCAGTGGCTCGATGGCCTCAATGATGTCGGACCGTGCCACGTTATAGATCTGAAACAGTTGACTGATTTCCGGGTCATGCACGCCATAGGGTGCGAGCGGCAGCTCCTCCAAGTGAACGCTGCCCGCCTCCGGAAATCGCGTCTGCCATACTTCTTCAGCGGTAAACACGAGGACAGGCGCGGCATAGCGTACCAGAGCGTGGAACAGCGTGTCCAGCACCGTGCGGTAGGCTCTGCGCTTGGGATTGTCCGCCGCATCGCAGTACAAGCAATCCTTGCGGACGTCGAAGAAGTGGGCGCTCAGGTCCTCGTTGCAGAAATCCGTTAGGTCGCGAACGTAGCTATTAAAGTCATATTCGGCGATCGCGTTGCGAAGATTTTCATCGAGATGGAAGAGTTGATTAAGCACATAGCGCTCCAACTCGGGCATCTCCGCCACCGGCACCCGCTCCGCCTCGCTGAACCCATCCAGCGCCCCGAGCAGATAGCGGAACGTATTGCGCAACTTGCGGTATTGATCGGCCACGCCTTTGAGAATCTCATCGCCGATGCGGTGGTCCTCGGTGTAGTCGACCGACAGCGCCCACAGCCGGATGATGTCGGCGCCGTTGGTTTCCATAACCTTCAGCGGATCGATGGTGTTGCCGAGGCTCTTGGACATTTTCATGCCCTTCTGATCCATCGTGAAGCCATGCGTCAGCACCGCCTTGTAAGGCGCCCGCCCGCGCGTCGCGCAGCTTTCCAGCAGGCTCGACTGGAACCAGCCGCGATGCTGGTCGCTGCCTTCGAGATAGAGGTCGGCGGGCGGTTTGTCATACCCTGCCGGGCGGGTCAGGTCCGGCCAGCGCCCGCTTTCGAGCACGAAGGCATGGGTGCAGCCGCTATCGAACCAGACGTCGAGAATATCGGTGACGCGCTCGAAATCCTCGGCCTGATAGTCCGCCCCGAGATAGTCCTGCGCCCGCGCATCGCACCAGGCATCGACCCCGCCGGCGCGGACGCCCGCGACGATGCGCGCGTTGACCGCCGGATCGTCGAGATAGTGGTTGGTGCCCTTGCGCACGAACAGCGTGATCGGCACGCCCCAGGCGCGCTGGCGGGATAGCACCCAGTCTGGCCGCCCCTCGACCATCGCGCGGATGCGGTTCTCGCCTTTTTCGGGCACCCAGCGGGTTTTGGCGATGGCGGTGAGGGCAGTCTGGCGAAGGGTAGAAACCCCTCCGTCAGCGCTACGCGCTGCCACCTCCCCATTTGGCTCCGCAAAATGGAGAGGATCTGATCCTCCCTGTTTCTGCGAAGCATAAACGGGGAGGGGGACCGCCGCCGCAGGCGGTGGTGGAGGGGTGATCTCGCGGTCCATCGGCACGAACCACTGCGGGGTGCAGCGGTAAATCAACTTGGCCTTGGAGCGCCACGAGTGGGGGTAGGAGTGCCGGTAGTCGGCAGAGGCCGCCAGCAGCCCGCCAGACTCGCGCAGGTCCGAGCAGATCGGGCCGTCGGGCGCGTTGAATTTCGCGTTGATGACGCTGCCCAGCCCGCCGAGCCATGCCCAGTCGGCGCGGTACTTGCCGTCGGCTTCCACGGCGAACACTGGCTCGATGCCGTGGGCCTTGCACAGCGCAAAGTCGTCCTCGCCGTGGTCGGAGGCCATGTGGACGAGGCCGGTGCCGGTCTCCGTCGTGACGAACGCCGAGCCATCGAGGAACGGGCGCGGCTTGGCGAAAAAGCCGCCGAGTGCGTGCATCGGGTGGCGGGCGATGGTTCCGACGATGTCGGAGCCTAAAATTACCTTCGGAGTGTCAGTGCTGGAAATGCCAGCTCTATGACAGAAGTCATCGTATAGCTCTCGAGCGACTAGGTAATACCGCCCCATGGCCGTCGGCAATGTTGGCCCACCAGCTGCAAGCGCCCTGAACAATACATACTCAACCTCAGCCCCATAAGCCAAAGCCTGGTTCACCGGGATCGTCCAAGGCGTCGTCGTCCAGATGACTGCGTAGGCACCCTTCAATTCGGGGTGTGCTGGCGGGGGCGTAACAATCTCGAATGCCACATCCACTTGCGTCGAGACGATGTCCTCATACTCGACCTCGGCCTCGGCCAGCGCGGTTTTCTCCACCGGCGACCACATCACCGGCTTGGCACCGCGATAAAGTTGGCCCGACTCCGCAAATTTCATCAGCTCGGCAACGATGGTCGCCTCGGCGGCGAAATCCATGGTCAGATAGGGATTGTCCCAGTCGGCGTTGATGCCGAGGCGCTTCAGCTGTTCGCGCTGCTTGTCCACCCAGCCTTGCGCATAGGCGCGGCATTCGGCCCTGAACTCGACCGGGTCGACCTGGTCCTTGTCGAGCTTCTTCTTGCGGTATTGCTCCTCGACCTTCCACTCGATCGGCAACCCGTGGCAGTCCCAGCCGGGCACATAGGGGGCGTCGAGCCCAAGCAGGCTTTGGGTGCGCACCACCATGTCCTTGAGGATATGGTTGAGCGCGTGGCCGATGTGCATATCGCCATTGGCATAGGGCGGGCCGTCGTGGAGGATGAACTTTTCGCGGCCATTGCGGGCGGCGCGCAGCTTTTCGTAAAGACCTTCGGCCTGCCAGCGCGCGAGGATGCCCGGCTCCTTCTGCGGCAGGCCGGCCTTCATCGGGAACTCGGTCTTCGGCAGGAAGACGGTGTTTTTATAGTCGCGGCTCTCGGTCATGGTGCCGGCGCGCTTAGGAGTTTCCTTGCCTCGGCGCAATCGCGCGCCATCTGATCGGTAAGCGCATCGAGCGTGTCGAACTTCGCCTCGCCGCGCAGGAAGTGGTAGAAGCGGACTTCGATCTCCTGTCCGTAAAGGTCTTCGTCGAAATCGAAGAAATAGGGCTCGAGCAATTCCTTGGGCGGATCGAACGTCGGCCGCACGCCCAGATTGGCCGCGCCCTGCAACACCCGCCCGCCCGGAAGCACCCCGGTCACCGCATAGATGCCGTAATGCGGACGCAGATAGGTGCCGAGCGGCATATTCGCCGTCGGATAGCCGATCGTGCGGCCCAGCTTGTCGCCGTGCTGGACCACGCCCCGGATAGCGAAGGGCCGGGTGAGCAGGCGGGTGGCGGTGGCGCAGTCGCCGGCTTTGAGGGCCACGCGGATGCGGCTGGAGGAGATCGGGCCGGCTTCGTCATGCACCGCGCCGACGGTGCGGGTCGCCATGCCCCGCTGACGCAACAGGTCGGGATCGCCGCCGCGCCCCTTGCCGAAGGTGAAATCCTCGCCGGTGACCACGCCCATGGCGCCGATGTGCCGCGAAAGCATGCTGTCGATCCAATCGCCGGCGAGCATGCCGGCCATCGCGGCGTCGAAATGGAACACCAGCATGGCGTCAGCCCCGGCGGCGGCAAACAATTCCTCGCGCTGGTCCAGCGTGGTCAGGCGGAAGGGTTCGGTGTCGGGCTTGAAATGGCGCATTGGATGCGGGTCGAAGGTGGCGACGATGCACGGGCGCGATTCGGCTTTGGCCCAGGCGGTCGCTTCGCCGACGACGGCCTGGTGGCCAAGGTGAAAGCCGTCGAAATTGCCCAGCGCCAGGATTGCGCCGCGCAGGGCAGGCGGGATTGGCTGGCGGTGGTCGAGGCGAATCATGACAATACCTATAGGGTCCGGCGCAGTGTCACGAAAGCAAACGCCGGACGGCTTCCCTCCGCCTCGTGCTCCTCGCGAAACGTCTCGCGCCAGCCTTCGCCCAACGGCGGCATAGTGGTGTCACCGGGGAAATCGGCCCTGATCTGAGTCAGTTCGATGCGGCTGGCGAGGGCAAGTGCCTGCACATAGATTTCCGCCCCGCCGATCACCGCGATATGCGGCGAATTGCCGAGTGCGAGCGCGCAATCGAGGTTGTGCGCCGTTTCCGCGCCCTCGGCGGCCCAAGCCTTGTCGCGCGTCAGCACGATGTGGCGGCGGCCGGGCAGCAAGCCGGGGAGCGAATCGAAGGTCTTGCGGCCCATCACCATCGGCCACCCTAATCCATTTTGGCCCATGGTCAGCGACTTGAAGCGCCTCAGGTCTGCCGGGATATGCCACGGCATCACCCCGTTGGCGCCGATCGTGCCGTTCGCAGCAACTGCGGCGACCAGGAATATCTCGCCGGTCATCATCCCAGCGTCAGCCGCGTGACGTGGCCCATCTTGCGGCCAGGGCGCGCGGCGGGTTTGCCGTAGAGATGCAGGTGGTTCGCCGGATCGGAGAGAATCTTCGCCCAGTCCTCCGCGGCGTACCCAATGATGTTGCGCATCTCGACGCTCCGGGCGGCGAGGGCGGTGTCGCCCAGCGGCAGGCCGCAGATTGCGCGAATGTGGTTTTCGAACTGGCTGGTGAGCGCGCCCTCGATCGTCCAGTGGCCCGAATTATGCACGCGCGGCGCCATTTCGTTGAACACCGGGCCATCACCGGTGGCGAAGAATTCGACGCACAGCACCCCGACATAGCCCAGTGCCCTGGCCACTTTTCGCGCCAGTGCCCGCGCCGGAACCAGCTGGGGATGGACAAGCGCCGGCACCGGGACGCTCGATCGGGCAAGAATGCCGCCCTCATGGACATTGCACGGGGTATCCCAGAAACGCACGTCGCCATCGGCGCTGCGGCACAACAATGTCGAAAACTCGGCGGAGAATTTGACGAAGCCTTCGTAGATCAGCGGCTGGCCGGGCAGGTCCAGCGCGTCGGCGTCGCCGGGCGTCTCGATCCGCCACTGGCCTTTTCCGTCATAGCCGTCGCGCCTGGTCTTGAGGATGCCCGGGGCGCCGATTGCGGCGATGGCCGCGCTCAGGTCTTGCGGCGAATCGACCGTGGCATAGGCCGCCGGCCTGCCGCCCAGCTTCTCCACGAACTGCTTCTCGGTGAGCCGGTCCTGGGCGATGCCGAGCGCGCGCGGGTGAGGAAGCAGCGGCACGCTGCCGAGCGCCGCCAGGGGGTGCAGGGGGACGTTCTCGAATTCATAGGTCACCACCGCGCAGTCCGCCGCGAAGCGCGCCATGGCTTCGGCATCGTCCCAGGCGGCACAGGTGAAAGCGGCGCTGACTTCGGCGGCGACGCTTTGCGCCTCTGGTGCATAGATGTGGCAGCGATAGCCCAATTGCGCCGCCGCCATGGCCAGCATCCGGCCAAGTTGTCCGCCCCCCAGGATGCCGATTGTTTCGCCGGGCGGGATCATGTCCCTATGCAGGCCGCTCGGCCACGCCGGCGCTTTGCGCGGCGCGGTAGGCCTTCAGCCGTTCGGCGAGTTCCGGATCGCCCAAAGCCAGGATCGCCGCGGCGAGCAGGCCGGCGTTGGTCGCCCCCGCCTCGCCGATCGCCAGCGTGCCCACGGGAATGCCGGCCGGCATCTGGACGATCGACAGCAGGCTGTCCTGCCCCGACAGCGCCCTCGACTGCACCGGCACGCCGAGCACCGGCAGATGGGTCAGCGCGGCGACCATGCCCGGCAGATGCGCCGCGCCCCCCGCCCCGGCGATGATCACCTTGAAGCCCTCGTCCGCCGCGCCCCTGGCGAAGGCGAACAGCCGTTCAGGAGTGCGGTGGGCGGAAACGATCCGCGCGTCATAGCCAACGCCGAGCAGGTCCAGCGTCTCGGCAGCGCGCTGCATCGTCGCCCAGTCGGACTGACTGCCCATTACTATGGCTATTGGGACAATCGCGACGTTTGCGGCCATCTCAGCGCTCCGCCAGATAATAGCGCTCAAGCGCGTTAAGGCTGGCATCGAGCTCATAGACGATCGGCTGCCCTGTCGGAATTTCGAGGCCGGTGATCTCGGCATCGGAAATCCGCGACAAATGCTTTACCAGCGCGCGCAAGCTGTTGCCGTGGGCGGAGACCAGCACGGTCTCACCGGCCATAAGCGCCGGAGCGATGGTGCTTTGCCAGTAGGGCAGGACCCGGGCAATAGTGTCCTTCAGGCTCTCGGTCGCAGGTATCGCAATACCGGCATAGCGCGCGTCCTGACCCAGATCGAACTCCGATCCTGCGGCCAGCACCGGCGGCGGGATGTCGAAGCTGCGCCGCCAGATCTTGACCTGATCGGCGCCGTGCTTCGCCGCCGTCTCCGCCTTGTCCAGCCCGGTAAGGCCGCCGTAGTGGCGTTCGTTGAGCCGCCAGTCCTTGTGCTCGGGGATCCACAGCCGCCCGGCCGCCTCCAGCGCGAAATGGAGCGTGCGGATGGCGCGAATTTGCAGCGAGGTGTAGGCGACGGTGGGCAGCATTTCCCTCTCCGCCAGCAGCCTGCCCGCCGCGCGCGCCTCATCCTCGCCCCTGGCCGTAAGGTCGACATCCCACCAGCCGGTGAAGCGGTTTTCCAGGTTCCACTGGCTCTGGCCGTGGCGCACGAGGATCAGACGAGGCAAGTTGAACGGCTCCCGGTTGCGGAGCCGCCGGGCCTAGCTTTTCGGCAAGGGTTTGGGAAGAGCGGGCTTGTCCGTGTCGCCGAGGACACGCGCCTGCGCTTTGCGGCGATGCAGGTTCTCCCGCAGCTTGGCGGCCAGGCGCTGTTTGCGCGTCGGTGTGTCCGATGGTTTGTCTGATCCGGTGGGCATCGCCCGGTTCTGCCGCGAGAGCGGCTCAAACGCAAGACTGGCGGGCGGTTGCGGCTTGACAGTGCGGGGCGTCCCGGACAATAGCGCGCCCCTGTCCGGACCGGCGCGGGCGCGAGACATTGCATGCCGGATCGTCTGAATGGTCACGCTGCCGTAGCTCAGTGGTAGAGCGCATCCTTGGTAAGGCTGAGGTCGGGAGTTCAATCCTCCCCGGCAGCACCATTCGGACCGACGTTTACGCTGGGCCGGTCTCGTACTAAAGCATCGTACCGGTTATTTGACCCAAAACCGTCTATGCTGAGCTTGTCGAAGCACTGCCTTTTTCTTCGTGCTTCGTGCGCAACCGCCTGAAGAAAAAGCAGTCCTTCGACAAGCTCAGGAAAGACGGGTTTGGGGGGAGGAGGTGATTCACATTTCCCAATCGCCGCTCTAACCGGGCTGTTAGCGAATTCCCGGCTCGGCGGGCAAAAATTCTTACAGCCGCACCGCCTGATGCCCCAGCGGGCCGTGCCCTTTGCCGAAACCCGGTGCGGCTGCCAGCGCCGCGCGCACGAAGCTGCGGGCACCGCCGATTGCCGCTTCAAGGTCCATGCCCTGGCCCAGCAAGGTCGCAATCGCGCTCGCCAGGGTGCAGCCGGTGCCGTGGGTGTGGCGCGTAGCGATGCGCGGGGACTGCCAGATCACCGGATCATGGCCAGGCCGGACCAACCGGTCCTCGACACTAACGCCCTCGGCATCGCCGCCCTTGGCGAGATAGGCGATCCCGCGCGCCGCCATCCCTGCATTGTCGCCCAAAGCGGTGAGTTCTGCGACGTTCGGCGTGGTCAGCGTGGCGCGCGCCATCAACCGTTCGAACGCTGCGACCGTTTCAGGATCGGCGAGTGCCGCGCCGCTCGTGGCGATCATCACCGGGTCGAACACGACCGGGATCGCCAGGCCTTCCAGCCGGTCCGCCACCATTTCCGCAATCGCGGGTGAGCCGAGCATGCCGATCTTGATCGCATCGACGCCTATATCGGTCAGGCAGGCATCGATCTGGGCGGCGACCAGAGCGGGCGGTAGGACTTCCACCCTATTCACCTCGGTGGTGTTCTGCGCGGTGATCGCGGTGATCGCGGTCATCGCATAGCCGCCGAGCATGGTGATCGTTTTGATGTCGGCCTGGATACCCGCGCCGCCCGAGCTGTCGGAGCCGGCGATAGTCAGGATGCGCGGCGGGGTCATGCTTTGGGCCGGGGTTGGCGAAACATCACCCGGCCGCCTTAGCCACCGCTGCGCAGATTGCAGCAACCACGCTCTCCACTTGCCCCGCATCATCGCCCTCGGCCATCACTCGAATCACCGGTTCCGTACCGGAAGGACGAATCACCAGCCGACCTTTGCCCTCAAGCGAAGCCTCTGCTTCAGCAATCACGGCCTGCACCCGCGCATCCTCAAGCGGCTTGCCCCCGGCGAAGCGCACATTGCGCAAGAGTTGCGGTACCGGATCGAACAGATGCAGCAGCTCGCTCGCGCGCTTGCCCGATTGCACCAGCGCGCCCAGAACTTGCAGCGCGGCGATGGTGCCGTCGCCGGTGGTGGCGTGATCGAGCAGGATTATGTGACCCGACTGTTCGCCGCCAACATTGTAGCCGCCCGCCTTCATCGCCTCAAGCACGTGGCGATCGCCGACCTTGGCGCGGATCAGTGCGAGGCCCTGACCACCGAGAAACCGCTCGAGGCCGAGGTTCGACATCACCGTCGCCACCACCCCGCCGCCCCGCAGATCGCCCTGCGCGGCCAGCCGGCTGCCGATCAGCGCCATCAGCTGGTCGCCATCGACTGTCTTGCCCTGTTCATCGACGACGATCAGCCGGTCGGCATCGCCGTCCAGCGCAATGCCGATATCCGCGCCCTCATCCACCACCGCCTGTTTTATAGCGCTGAGGGACGTCGAACCGACGCCGTCGTTGATGTTCTTGCCATTGGGCGAAACCCCCAGCGTGACGATCTCCGCGCCCAGCTCCCAGAACACCGAGGGCGCGACCTGATAGGCGGCGCCGTGGGCGCAATCGACGACGATCTTGAGCCCGTCGAGCCGGATATCGTCATGCAGCGAGGCCTTGACCGCATGAATATACCGCCCGCGCGCATCGTCGATCCGCCGCGCCCGGCCGATGTCGCTCGCAGGCGCGAGCGCGAGGTCGCCCGCCAGCATCGCCTCGATCGCCAGCTCGTCCTCGTCGGAAAGCTTGAAACCGTCCGGGCCGAACAGCTTGATGCCGTTGTCCTCATAGGGATTGTGGCTCGCCGAGATCATCACCCCGACATCGGCGCGCATTTCGCGGGTGAGC
>JANLQW010000226.1:0-4360 GCA_031368085.1 Novosphingobium sp.
GCCAAGACTTACGGCCAGGCTTCCCGCCATATAACGGTCATCCGGCGTACTAGCTACGGCGAATGCTGCGTCGAGCTGAGCCTTTTCAGCCCTCACCGTGTTTCCAAGTGCGGCAACGGCGGCATCGAGACTAGCGCGCGCCTGGGTGCGGGCAGCCCCAGTAGCGGTTTGGGCTGCAGACTGCGCGGCATTTGCGCTATTGGTAGCGGCAACAACGTCGGCGCGCTTCTTGGCGTCTTCAATTGATTTGCTAAGCGGAGCAGCGGCAGCTTGAAACGGTTTGGAAAGTGAAAGTTTGGGAGCTTTGGGAGCTTTTTGCTGTGCCGGTGCCGCCAGCGCGGGTCCGGCAACCAGAGGGGCTCCGGCAAGGACAGCCAGGCCAGCTGCGGCGCCAAGCGCCGGGCGAACAAGCGAGGCCCTATTTCTGGGCATTGCGGTGCGGATCATCGAGCATCTCTCCTCTAATCTGCGGCGGAGACTAGCTTCCACCACTTAAAAACCGTGAATTTATCATTGGCGAGAATTCGCCTGCTTGGCAACAGTTCGCGCCACTAGGGTGCAGTCAGTGAACGACGATTGAATGCGGTTTGTTCCAGCCCTTCACTCACAACGCAACTTTTGTGGAAAAGCGGCAGATTCCGCAGGCAGAAGCCGCGCTTCGACTGGCGCTGGCAGGATGGTTCGCCTAGGGCCTGAACCACTGCCTTCCCAGCAACTGTGATCGAAAAAAACCGCGTGAGCGACGACACCGAAATTATCGATTCCCCGCCGCCTGCCGGCGAGTACACCCGTATCGACATCGTCGACGAAATGAAGGCGAGCTACCTCGATTACGCGATGAGCGTGATCGTCAGCCGCGCGCTGCCAGATGTGCGCGACGGGCTCAAGCCGGTGCACCGCCGCATCCTCTACGCCGCGATGGAGGGCGGCATGGTCGCGGGACGACCATATCGCAAATGTGCGAAAATCGTTGGCGACGTCATGGGCAATTACCACCCGCACGGCGACAGCGCGATCTACTTCGCCCTTGTTCGCATGGCGCAGGACTGGTCGATGCGGCTGCCACTGGTCGATGGCCAGGGCAATTTCGGTTCGATGGATCCCGATGATCCGGCGTCGATGCGCTATACCGAAGCGCGCCTGGCCCGCGTCGCCAACAGCCTGCTCGACGATCTTGACAAGGATACCGTCAATTTCCAGGACAATTACGACGGATCGCGCCAGGAACCGACCGTGCTGCCGGCGCGGTTCCCCAATTTGCTGGTCAATGGCGCGGGCGGCATTGCTGTTGGCATGGCGACCAATATTCCGCCGCATAATCTCGGCGAGGTGATCGACGGCTGCCTCGCCTTCATCGATAATCCGGCGATCACCACCGAGGAATTGTTCGAGATCATCCCCGGCCCAGACTTCCCGACCGCGCCGATCATCCTGGGCTCGCACGGTGCCCGTTCGGCCTATCTGACCGGGCGCGGCTCGATCCTGCAGCGCTGCCGCCACGAGATCGAGGAAGGCCGCGGAGACCGCCGCTCGATCGTGCTCACGTCAATGCCCTATCAGACCGGCAAGAACGGCCTGGTCGAAAAAATCGCCGAAGCCGCCAAGGACAAGCGCATCGAGGGCGTTTCGGACATCCGCGACGAATCCAGCCGGCTTGGCGTGCGCGTCGTCATCGAGCTCAAGCGCGATGCCACGCCCGAAGTGGTGCTAAACCAGCTGTGGCGACATACGCCCGCCCAGTCGAGCTTTCCGGCCAACATGCTGGCGATTCGCGGCGGCCGGCCCGAAACGCTGGCGCTGCGCGACATCATCCAGGCTTTCATCGCCTTCCGCGAAGAGGTCATCACAAGGCGCACCAAGTTCGAGCTGAACAAGGCGCGCGACCGGGCGCATTTGTTGCTCGGGCTGGTCATCGCCGTTACCAATCTCGACGAGGTGGTGCGGATCATCCGCGCCTCGCCCAATCCCGGCGCGGCGCGCGCGGCGCTGCTGGCAAGGGAGTGGGCAATCGGCGAGATCGCACCCTACATTCGCCTGGTCGAGGCGATCGAGGAGGATGCCGAGGATACTTCGGGCGGGACCTACCGGCTTTCCGAATTGCAGGTGAAGGCGATCCTTGACCTGCGCCTCCACCGTCTCACCGCGCTCGGCCGCGACGAAATCGGCGGCGAGTTGCAGCAACTTGCCGATGCCATCGCGGAATTTCTTTCGATTCTTGCCGATCGGGTGAAGCTTTACGGGCTGATGCGCGGCGAGCTGGTCGCGGTGCGCGAAGCTTTCGCCACCCCCCGCGTCTCCGAAATCGCCCCCGCCTGGGACGGGATCGAGGACGAGGATCTGATCGAGCGCGACGACATGGTCGTCACCGTCACCATGGACGGTTATATCAAGCGCACCAGCCTATCTATCTTCCGCGCCCAGAACCGCGGCGGCAAGGGCCGCGCCGGCATGACGACCAAAGACGAGGACGCGGTCTCGACCATGTTCGTCACCTCGACCCACAGCCCGGTCCTGTTCTTCTCGACCGCCGGCAAGGTCTATCGCCTCAAGGTCTGGCGCTTGCCGGAAGGCGGGCCGGCGACGCGCGGACGGCCGATCGTCAACCTGCTGCCAGCGCTCGATCAAGGCGAAACGATTGCCGCGGTCCTGCCACTGCCGGACGACGAGAGCACCTGGGGCGAGCTGAACGTGGTGTTCGCCACGGCCAGGGGCAACGTCCGGCGCAACAGCATGGATGCCTTCAGCAATATTCCCTCCAACGGCAAGTTCGCCATGCGCTTCGACGAAAATTCGTCCGACCGGCTGATCGGCGTCGCGCTACTAACCAGCGGCGACGACGTGCTTCTCGCCAGCCGTCTCGGCAAGGCGATCCGTTTTCCGGCGGATGACGTGCGCGAATTCGTCAGCCGCACCTCCACCGGCGTTCGCGGCATGGCGCTCAAGGCGGACGATGAGGTAATTTCGCTGTCGATCCTCCACCGCGTCGGCACCACGCAGGAAGAACGCGAAGCCTACCTCAAATTCGCACCCTGGAAGGGCGATCGCGAGGGCGAATGCGAGCTGGCGCCGGCACGTGTCGAGGAAATGGCGACAAAGGAACAGTTTATCCTCACCGTCTGCGCCAACGGCTACGGCAAGCTGTCATCAGCCTATGAATACCGCCGCACCGGGCGGGGCGGCCAGGGCATCACCAACATCGACAATATCAATCGCAATGGTCCGGTCGTCGCCAGCTTCCCGTCAACCCGGGCCGACCAGCTGATGCTGGTGACCAACCAGGCCAAGCTGATCCGCCTGCCGCTGGAATCGCTAAGGGTGATCGGGCGCGGCTCGGCCGGGGTGCGGCTATTCAACGTCGCCAATGAGGAACATGTGGTCGGTGCGGTGCGGCTGGCCGAAGTGCGCGGCGATGAGGAAGAAGCGGTAGAGTAGGCCGTCCCCAACTCCGGTTAATCGAGTTCACAGCTTGGCGAGTTTAGCCAATGCCTCGTGATCCTCTGCCATAATTTGACGCGCGACTTTCATCTGACGCTGGAATTCTATGGCATCGTTGGTCAAGGCTTGCTGACGGGTCGTTGAGCGATGCTTGGTGCTGATGCCGGATGAAGACTTTGGTTTAGTCATTCCGACATCTTACCGTTTGATGTTGCTATTGCAAAGCATGTGGGTTGTGCTGTCACGTCTCGTCACGCTAGGCGCTGCGCGATGACCCACGACATCCACATCATCGGCGGCGGGCTCGCCGGGAGCGAGGCCGCATGGCAACTCGCCCGGCGCGGCATCCGCGTGCGGCTGTCGGAGATGCGCGGAACCGGCGAGCGCAGCCCTGCCCACCAGACCGATGCGCTGGCGGAACTGGTGTGTTCCAACAGCTTCCGGTCGGACGACGACGAGAATAACGCCGTCGGCCTGCTCCATTACGAGATGCGGCATTGCGCCTCACTGATCATGGCGGCGGCGGCAAAGGCGCAGGTTCCGGCCGGCTCGGCGCTGGCGGTGGACCGAGATGTGTTTTCCGCCGAAGTGGAAAGCGCCCTCGCCTCGCTCCCCAATCTTGAAGTGGTGCGCGAGCGGATCGACGTTCTGCCTGATGCGGGTCTGACCATCGTCGCCACCGGACCGCTCACCGCCGCCGCGCTCGCCGCCAGCATCGGCGCGGCGACCGGGTCGGACAGCCTCGCCTTTTTCGATGCCATCGCCCCGATCGTCTACCGCGACAGCATCGATATGGACATCTGCTGGATGGCCTCGCGCTGGGATAAGGGCGAGACCAAGGATTACATCAACTGCCCGATGGACCGCGAGCAATACCTCGCCTTCCACGCCGGGTTGATCGCTGGCGAGAAGACCGTGTTCAAGG
>JANLQW010000239.1:0-2544 GCA_031368085.1 Novosphingobium sp.
AATCGCTGGGCCTGCCGCCGCTCGTCCACCATGAGGACGGGTTCAACCAGGACGAAGTGCTGCGCCTCAAACCCGGACGCAACTGGTACCGCCGGATTGCGCTTGGCCGCGCCGCCGCGCTGGTGGTGCCGTCGCAGCGGCTGGAAAGGATCGCCCTGGAGGTCTGGCACCAACCGCGTTGGCGGGTGAAACGCATCGCCAACGGGATCGACACCGCCGCCTATGGCCGCAAGGCCAAACGCGACGCGCTGCCGCGGTTGATCAAGCGGCCGGGCGAGTTGTGGCTTGGCACCCTTGCCGGGCTCCGGCCGGTCAAGAACCTGCCGCGCCTCGTGCGCGCATTCGCCAGCCTGCCCGAGCCATGGCAGCTGGTGATCCTGGGCGAAGGACCCGAGCGCGAGGCGATTCGCGCCGAAGCGATGCGGCTGGAGATTGCCCACCGCGTCCATCTACCAGGTTTTGCCACCGAGCCGGCCAGCGCCCTCGCCCTGTTCGATCTGTTCGCGCTTTCGTCCGACAGCGAGCAGTTTCCGATTTCGCTGGTGGAGGCGATGGCGGCGGGGCTGGCGGTTGCGGCGCCGGCAGTCGGCGATGTCGCGGGGATAGTTGCCGAGGCCAACCGTCCGTTTATCAGCCCTGTCGGTGACGAGGACGCGCTGGCGGCGGCGTTGGAGCGGCTGGCCGGGGATAAGGCGCTGCGCCAGTCGATCGGCGCGGCAAACCGCATCCGGGCGCGCGCGGACTATGACGAGAAGGCCATGATTTCCGCCTATCGCGCGATTTATTTCGGGGCGATCGAGCGGCACCGGCAGGTTGAATCGTTCAGCCCTGCTTCACGGCTGGGGAGGCAGCGATCATAGCCATTGAATTGGTAATCCCATTCGTTAAACAGCCCGCGTGATCCCGGGTCCGGTTCGGGCCCAGTTAGACAGAAGGCGCCCGTTTTGGCCCTGCGACCCAAGCGACCCGAATCCCGCAGCGAACAGCTGGCACAGCGCGATGCCGCCCAGCAGGATGTGTTCCTGCGCGAGGTCGACGAGGCGCTCCGCCAGGATGACATGACGGGGGCGTTGAGGCGGTACGGCCTGCCGCTAGGCGTGGCGATCGCGCTGGTGCTGGTGAGCCTCGGCGGCTATTTGTGGTGGGGCAATCGGCAGGCCGAGCAAGCCGGCCAGCGCGGCGAGCAGCTGACACTGGCGCTCGACCAGATCGACGAGGGCCGCATCGCCGCAGGCGATCAGCAGCTCGTGCCGCTGACAAGAGAGTCGGCCGGTGGCACACGTTCGGCGGCGCAGCTGATGCGCGCGGGCATCGCCCTGCAGCAGGGCCGGAAGGACGAGGCGCTTAAGCTTTATGGTGCAGTTGCCGCCGCTGAAGACGCGCCCCAGCCGTTCCGCGATCTCGCGGCGATCCGGGCCGTCGCGGCCAATTTCGATGCGCTGCCGCCGCAGCAGGTGGTTGACCGGCTGAAACCGCTCGCGGTGCCGGGCAACCCCTGGTTTGGCAGCGCCGGCGAACTGGTCGGCATGGCGTACATCAAGCAGGGCCGTAACGAACTCGCCGGACCCTTGCTCGCTGCGATTTCGCGCGACAAGGAAGCGCCGGCGAGCCTGCGCAGCCGGTCGCGGCAGCTTGCCGGGCTGCTCGGTGTCGATGCCGTCGATGATCCGGTCAAGGCCGCCAGCGGGGCGCAGCCCTGACAATGTCTCATGAGGAATAGCGCATGATGCCCACGATCCGTTCTCGCCGTCTGGCGTTGCCGCTGGTGCTTGCCCTGGCGGTGGCCGTCTCGGGCTGCGGCATTTTCGGAGGAAAGAGCGGGCCGAAAACGCCCACCGTCGGCAACCGCGTGCCGATCCTCTCGCGCATCGATTCCGACGCACAGGTCGATCCGGCGCTTGCTGACGTCGCGGTGGTGCTGCCGCCTGAGGACGCCAACGCCGATTGGCCGCAGGCCGGCGGCACCGCGAGCAAGAGCTACGGCCATCTCGCGCTCGCGCAGAACCCGCGCCGGCTGTGGAGCGTCGGCATTGCCGGGTCGAGCAGCAAGCAACGGCTCGCCGCGGCGCCGGTTATCGGGGGCGGGCGGCTGTTCGTAATGGGCACCAACGGCGTGGTGTCGGCGTTCGATGCCGCCAGCGGCGCGCGAGGCTGGAGCCGCGAATTTCCGGTTTCCGGCGAAGGCAGTTCGTCGGTGTTCGGCGGCGGTGCGAGTTTTGACGATGGCAAACTCTATGTCACCACCGGCCTGGGCGAAGTTGCGGCGCTCGACGCTGCGACCGGCAAGGAAATCTGGAAGGTAAAGCCGGCTGGCCCCCTGCGCGGTTCACCGACGATCGCCTTCAATGCGGTCTATGTGATGACCCAGGATAATCAAATTCACGTGCTGAACACCGAGGACGGCAAGCCGCTGTGGAAGGAATCGGGCTCAACCGGACAGGCCGGGGTGTTCGGCGTCGCCGCACCGGCCGCCGGGCAGGGCACGGTCATCGCCGGCTACAGCACCGGCGAGCTGGTCGCCTATCGCTATGAAAATGGCCGGAC
>JANLQW010000290.1:0-30221 GCA_031368085.1 Novosphingobium sp.
TAGGCATAGGGCGGGTGGAAACCGTCGAACGCGAATTTCAAGGAAACGCCTTCGCTTTCCCAGCTGACATCGGCGTGACCGAACTTCAGATCCTGCCTCATCGAGAAGCCTTCGATGGTCCAGTCGGAGAAATCCATGTCATCCGGCACCGGGCGATCCGGCAGCTTGAGCTGGATCGGGGTGTCGCCAATCCCAGGACCGAAGATCGCCAGCACCGCGCCGGCCTCACCCGCCGCATTGACCCAGGTATAGGTGAAGAAGGCGATGCGCTCTTCGGGCAGGTTGACGATGATCGGGATCGATTCCCGGTCCAGCGGGCGGTCTGCATGCAATCTGTGGCGGCCATCGTGTGCCGGATCGACCGCCAGCGTTTCGCGTGACAGCCTGGCATTATCGAACATCGTCGTCTCCCAACCCGGCGCCTGAGCCGCTTTATGTCCTGGCGGCAAAGTGGCCGTGATCACCGGCAAGCCACGCTGCCGGCAGCAGTTTGAGCGGTTGGCGGGCCCAGCGCAATTCCTTATATTTGTAAAATACCAGATGCAACTTCATCGCTGCCAGGGCGATGGCGAGTGTCGCAGCCACCCAGGCCAGGGGCGCGCTCCGGTTAGCCCGGATGCGCCCCGTATTGTCAGCTCAGAAGCGCGCTGTGGCCTCAACCCCGAAGGTGCGTGGCTGCGCGCGCCCGCGGTAGCCATTGCCAAACAGATTCTCGATGGCGATGCCGAACGGATATGTCGTCTTGTTAGTTATATTCTTGACCCAGGCCGCAATGGAGAAGTGCTCGGTGCTGAAGGTCAGGCGGCTGTTTAGCGTCCAGTTTTTGCCCCCACCCTCGGAAAACTTGCCGGTGGAGAGGTTTACAAGCGGGCCCCGGCTGTAATCCTTGAACGAATCATAATAGAATCTGCCGGTGTAGGCCGCGTCTCCGTGCCAGGTGACTTTGCCCGGCCCGACATCAACGACGTCCCAGTCAAATGCGACATTGCCGGTTGATTTGGCGGCATAGGGGAAAGGATTGCCAGCGACACTGACCGGACCTCCACCCGAGACCACACAACTGCCAAGCTGTGACGGAAAGCTGGGGATCAAGGCCGGATTTGCAGGGCACGCGCCATCGGCATATTTCGTATCGAGCAGTCCGAATGACGCACTGAACCGCAACCGGTCCGTGGCGGCAAACTGGGCGTCAATCTCGAGCCCCTTCAGCTTCCCGTCGAGCGAAATCAGATTGGCCGTCGCCGTGGCGTCAACCACCTGACCCTGCTGGCCCTTGTAATCATAATAGAAGAAGGATCCGTTGATCTGGAGGCGATTGTCGGCGAAGCGCGATTTGAAACCGACTTCGTAGGCGTTGACCTGTTCCGGCGCCACGAAATACACCTGATTGGCATTGGCATAAGCAAGGCCGTTGAACGTACCTGCGCGGTATCCACGGCTGTAGCTCGCGTAGAACATCATGGATTCAGTTGGCTTCCAGTCCAGAATGACACGGCCTGAAACCCGGTTGGATGAGCCCTTTTGCGAAAGACCGCTAGGGAGCGGAATGCCAAGGCCCTGGAACGAAGGAATGACAACCGCTCCGGCTTCGTTACGAACATCCTGCAGGAAATACGGCGCAAAAGCCCCACCCTGCTTGAAATCGGAAACCGTGATCAGGCGCGCCACCCCAAGATCGTCAAAATAGGTTGTGATGCCGTCCTTGAATTCATTCTTGTCGCTTGTGTAACGGGCGCCGGCGGTCAGCTTGATCGTGTCGGTAATCTGATAACTGCCTTCACCATAAATGGCGTATGACTTTCTGACCTGCGTAAAATGCTGAATCGCGGTTACGCCTGTCGGCAATGATCCCGCCGAAAGGGCAGTGCCGTTGAACCCGCCACCAGGATTGAAATAGCCACTTGGCGATCCAAGGGCGGCGTTGACGTCACGCAGAAAGTTGAAGAAATCGGGCTTGTTGTCAGCTGTGACTGTGTCCTTGCCGTAATAGCCGCCGACGATAAGCTTCAGCGGCCCGCTCGAAAAATCCAGGCGCACGTCCTGGTTGAATGCCTTGAACTTGGAGATATAGGCGATTGAGCAAGAGCGCAGTGGTGTGCCGTCGCACTCCGTGGGATCCTGCAGATATTTGCCATCGTCATATCCGGTAATGGAAATAAGCCTGAGGTTGTCCGACAGTTCTAATTTCGCGTTGAAAACGACGCCGTTCGCCTTGGTTAGCGCGACTCCGACTGTATCGCCCTGAATCTCTTGGTCATCCAGGCCGTTTGCTGACGCGCTATAGCTGGAGGGCAGCAGACCGGATGGAGCCAGCGCGTTGAAGATGCCGTTGAACAGGAAATTTGGGCTGAGATAATTGATCGTGTCATTGGTTCTGGATTGGCCGGTAGCGATCGGGCCTTCCGTGCCGCCCTTCGATTGGGCGATGTAACCCTTCAGGCTGAGGTCGATGCCATCGGTTGGCTTAAAGCGGATCGTGCCGCGCAGGCCATAGCTTTCGTAGCCGCCATAGTCGCGCCCGGTATTCAGGTTGAGGCCCGACGCTCCGCCTGCAGCGGAGGTGTTGAGGCCCGCAGCCAGCCGATTGCGAACATAGGGATCGGATTTGACATAAGTGCCGGCCAGACGAACGCCGATCTTGTCTTCTATTCCGGTAAACTCCACCGCTCCCTGGACATTGATGCGGTTGTAATTGCCGTAGCCGAGCGTGAGGTAGCCGTTATGGCCTTTCAATCCGGGGGCGCGGGTGATGAAATTGATCGCCCCGCCCGTCGTATTGCGGCCAAAGAGCGTGCCCTGCGGACCTCGAACCACTTCAATCTGGTTGAGATCGTAAAGCTGCTGGCCGTGGCTGGCGCGGAATGCCTGATAGACTTCGTCGACATAGACGCCGACCGGCGAGGCGGCGTTCGCGTTGAATTCGGTGCCGACGCCAACACCGCGCAGCGAGAAGTTCGGCTGCGCTTCGCCAAAGGGCGATGACACCTGAAGGTTCGGCATGGAGTGATTGAGATCGGATGTTTCGAACACACCCGCATTCTTGAGCGCGGTCGCCGAGAGCGCCGAGATCGCGACTGGCACATCCTGAAGATTCTCGGATCGCTTCGTTGCCGTAACGATGATTTCCTCAAGTCTGCCGCCGGTGCCTTCTTGCGCGTCCTGCGCCAGCGCGGGGCAGGCAAGGCTGGTCGCAAGCGCAAAAATGCTTGTAGAAAGTATGGTTCTCATGAGAGCCTCCCTTGCCCTTGTCACGCCTCACTTCATGTGAATCTTTTTGCGTGACGTTGATACGCAAACTAAGGTAGGGAAAATGAATGTCAACAGATTTGCGAATTAAATCCCGATCAGGCAGTGGTGCTGCGGCGAGGCATGCGTTGGCCGATATCGATAGATCACGGGCGAGCTAAGGTGCTGAAGAACCTGTTCCGCAAACGCCCGCTTTCGCGGGTCCGCCTGGTAGGAAGCGGCGTGGAATTCGAGGTTGGCCGCAACAAGACGGTGCTGGAAAGCGCGCTCGAATCCGGACTGGCCTATCCGCACGATTGCACGGTCGGCACTTGCGGAACCTGCCGTTCGCGCCTGGTGTCCGGCAAGGTCGATGCGATCACGCCGTTTGGCTACACCTTGAGCCGCCAAGAGCTTGAGGCCGGCTATATTCTCGCCTGCCAGGCGGTGCCCGAATCGGACCTTGAAATCGAGGTGGAACTGGGCGCTGCCGAAACTTTGGTCAGCACGCCGGCCCGGTTGGTCGCAGTGCGCGCGCTGACGCACGACATCCGTGAAGTGGTCTGGGAAACCGACGCCCCGGTTCACTACCGCGCAGGCCAGTATATGAATGTCTCCTGGCCCGGCGCGCCGGAACCACGCTCCTATTCGTTCAGCACAGCACCTGCGGGCGAAGGTCAAACGCGGCTGGCGACGTTTATCCGGCGGGTTCCCGGAGGCACCTTTACCGAGCGATTGTTCGGCGAAGACATGAGCGCCCTCCCGTTCGAGATCGACGCGCCGCACGGCCACTTCTGGCTGCGCGATGGCGATGGGCCGATCCTGCTGTTGGGCGGTGGCAGCGGGCTCTCGCCGCTGATGAGCTTGCTGGAAGACGCAGCGGCGCGCGGCATAAAGCGCGATGCGGTGCTGCTGTTCGGGGGCCGCGCGGAGCGCGATCTCTATTGCCTCGATGAAATCGCCGCAATCGCGGCGTCCTGGCAGGGCCGATTCGAGTTCAGGCCGGTCCTTTCCGAAGAGCAGTCCGATAATCGCCGGTTTGGCCTGGTCACCGACGAGATCGCCGCTGCCGTTGCCGAACTGGGTGGAACTGGAGGTTTGCAGGCCTATATGTGCGGACCGCCCGGCATGATCGACGCCGGTATCGCTGCGCTAACCGGCACGGGCGTTGCACTTGGCGATATTTACTACGACAAGTTCACTGACGCGAGCACCCGGCCGGGCAGCTGAGGCGGGACAATCGAGAGGAAGATAGCGATGACCATCAGCAGAGACACATTCTTCATCGGCAACGAATGGGTCAAGCCGGCAAGCGACCGGCGCTTCACCCTGATCAACGCCTCGACCGAAGAAGTGATCGGCACCGCGCCCGAAGCCTGCGAGGCGGACGTCGATGCTGCTGTCGCCGCAGCCCGCCGCGCCTTGGCTGCACCGGGCTGGGCCGATACCACGCCGCAGCAACGGGCCGCCGTGATGG
The DNA here is from genome assembly GCA_031368085.1 of Novosphingobium sp. Lineage (GTDB taxonomy): Bacteria > Pseudomonadota > Alphaproteobacteria > Sphingomonadales > Sphingomonadaceae > Novosphingobium. The sequence goes on from JANLQW010000290.1 coordinate 4,703, forward strand.
AGCGCTTCTTGGCCGCACTCGCCTCGCGCGGGGAAGAAATCGCCCGGTTGGTCAGCGCGCAGAATGGCATGCCCATCGGGATAAGCGTTCCCTTGGAAGGTCAGTTTTCCTTCGGCATTGTCCAGTATTATGCTGAACTGGCCAAGACTATGGGCCAGCCGGACGTGCGCCCCTCGCAGATGGGTAAGGAAACCCTTGTAGAAGGTACGCCCATCGGTGTGGTTGCGGCGATCGTGCCGTGGAATTTCCCGGTTACGCTCGCGCTGAACAAGATCGCCCCGGCGATGGCGGCGGGATGCACCTTGGTGATCAAACCCTCGCCCGGCACAGTGCTCGACAGCTATCTGCTGGCCGAAGCCGCGCTCGAAGCCGGGGTGCCGGCGGGCGTGGTCAACTGGGTGGCAGGGGACCGCGATGTCGGGGCTTACCTGGTAAGCCATCCCGGTGTCGACAAGGTGGCGTTCACCGGATCGACTACGGCAGGGCGAACCATTGCGCGCACTTGCGGTGAAATGCTGCGCCCGGTGTCGCTGGAACTGGGCGGAAAATCGGCCGCAATTCTGCTGGAGGACGCCGATATCGGCAACTTCCTGGCCGGCGTGCCGATGGCATCGATGCTCAACAACGGGCAAGCCTGCTATAACGGCACCCGCATTCTTGCGCCCAAACGCCGCTATGCCGAAGTGGTCGACGCGCTGGCGGGCTTGGCCAACTCACTCAAGATCGGTGATGCGCTCGATCCGGAAACGCACGTCGGTCCGATGGCCTCATCCGCCCACCGCGACCGGGTGGAAAGCTACATCGAGATCGGCAAAGGCGAAGCGCGGCTGGTGGCTGGCGGCGGCCGCCCGAAGGACACCAATCACGGATGGTTCGTGCAGCCGACAATCTTTGCCGATGTCGATAATTCAGCCCGCATCGCGCAGGAGGAGATCTTCGGTCCGGTGCTATCGGTGATCCCCTATGATGGCGAGGATGATGCCGTGCGCATCGCCAACGACAGCCAGTACGGCCTTGGCGGTTCGGTATGGAGCGCGGACAGCGCCCATGCCACCGATGTTGCGCGCAAGGTGCAAAGCGGCACGGTCGGCGTCAACGGATATATGCCGTCGCTGGGGGCTCCGTTCGGCGGGGTCAAGGCCAGCGGGCTGGGCCGCGAATTCGGTCCTGAAGCGATCGGCGCATATCAGAACACCAAGTCGATCTACATCATGGGATGATGTCAGGCTGCATCGAGCGCATTGTGATCGGCCATGGCCTGCCCGATGCGCTCGATGAATATTTTTGCGGTAGTCGCCGGTTGCATATCTGGAAACGCCGGGTCGGGTTTCAGGGTCAGCGTCCAGAAGGCGAAGGCGGTCGGCAACGACAACCGGTAAGCGTCCATGGTTTCTGCCATCGAAACGCGCGGACCACCTTCGGCGGCAAGGCGGTCTAGATAATAGTCAATCAAATCGCTTTCCCAGGCCCTCCGGTCGGCGATAGTCAGGGCTGTGGTTAGCGTATAGGCGAGGTCGCGCGACCAGTGCCCGCGATGGGTGACGCCCCAGTCGCCAAGTCCAACCTTGCCATCGTGGCATTGGTACCAGTTTTTGAGATGGACGTCGCCGTGGCACAGGGTCAGCGGCAGGCTGCGCAGCGCCTCGAGCGAACGCAGCGTTGCCGGCCAGATTTCCTCGCGCCGCAGGAACAATTCCGGGGGCAGGAAGGTTTCGGCCGCTTCGACCCCGGCGGTGCAGGATTCCTCCAGATGAAATGCCGCGAGGTTATAAAACCTTTGATACCAGGTGGGGAGCACCGCCAGACTGCCGTCCAGTTCCGGTGCCTGGTGGAAGCGGCCATGCAGTCGTGCCAGGATATCGAGCTGGGCGCGGGCGAAGTCCTTATTGACCGGAGTGTCTTCCGAGCAGAACGTGGCGCGATCACCGAAATCCTCGAACACCACGATCGAGGCAAAGCTTACCGGGTCGTAGTTGGCCAGAAAAGCCCTTGGCGCTTCGATGTCGAGCAGAGGACGCGCGACGTTGCCGAATGTCACTTCGCACAGCACGCCGCCCGAATGACCCAGCATCTGACGATTGGCGAGGCCGAAGGTCGCCTTGCAGAACACGCTGGCGGGCAGGCCCGCAGCTTCGCCTTGCCGGTTGTATTGGAGGTGGATGCGGCGGCGGTTGTTGGTGCCGTCGTCGACCGGTCCGAGGCGATGACCAATCACCGCCGCGCCGGGGACCGCATGACACAGGACATCGCTTAGCCAGGCATCGGTGATTGCTTCGAAAGACCGGGGAATATCCGTCCGGGTCAAGGCGATCGGCGGATTGGCCTGTTCCGCTGCGAAGGCCGCGTCGATTTGTTCCGAAAGTGTGAAACTCACCCGTTTTTCAAGCTGGTGCAAATGAGTCTTTAGCTGCGCCGCCCTCGTACCAGTCGGGCCAGCCAGCGCGGCGGTTCTGTTCGCGGGCGATTGCGAGCTCTTCGGGTGTTGCCATTTCATTGTCCCACCGTTTCAGCGCGGGTTTGATAATCCGCTCGTGCCAGAGCGGCGGGATCAAAGCCGAAAAGAAGCACACGAACACACTTGGCATCGGGATCCATTGCAGATCGGGCTTCAACTCATGGAATGCAGCGTAGCTGTTGGTGTGGTGATCGGCGTGGTTGGTGATCTCGAAGCCGAGCACGCGGGAGAGCGGCTTCAGGTGGTTCCACACGTGCCGGCGATTGATCGGCGCGCCGTCGAGCCTGATCAACCCATAGTGCTGGAAATAGTTGAAGCTTTCGATCCAGAACCGCGCCCCAACCATGCCGCCAAGCGCGACAGCGACTGCCGTCCACCCACCGATCGCAAAGATGATCGACTGGAATATAAGCTGCGCGAGGATCGCCCTCCACAGCCGGTGACCGACCCCCCAGCGCGCCTTGCCCATTTTTTCCTGATTGTCGCACTCTGAGCCCCAGGATTCGCGCGTGCTGACAAGCACGGCTTTGGGGGTGAACGCATAAAGTGATGTGCCGCGCGGCGCAGTGTCACCGTCCTGCGTGGTCGCGACGTGAATGTGATGGCCGACGACATGCGCGATTTCGCGGGTGCAATCGAGGTAGCAGACTTGAACATAGCGTCCGACGAAGCGGCGCAGCTTGCCGCGCTGGTGGTAAAGCTCGTGGGAGGCAGGAACCAGCGGAATAACACTGAGCCAGGCGCAGGAGGCAATCACCCCGGCATATTCCCAGCCGCTCGCCTGCGGATTGCGTGCCACCCACACCGCAGCGAAGAGATAGATCACGGGAGCGAGCAGCGAACACAGCCATACCGGGATATCGGCCAGCATCTTGTTGCCGATCCGGCGCGTGGCGAAATCGTTGGGCAGGATCGAATCGATCAGACCAAAAAGCGGCAGGCTGGCAATGCCAAGAAACACCCAAGCGCCGCCTACCAGAAAGCTGGCGATTACGGCGAGTTGCAGCAGCACGCCGAGGTAATAGCGTCCGTAGTCCATTTCATTCTCCTCTGCCCTGACGGGCAATTTCGCGTGATACTTATACGCAAAATTTGCAGATTGGCAAATCATGAATTACTGAACATGTGCAAACCATGCAGTAGGTCAACGTTATGGGCGCCGGGCAATGAAGATGCGAGATCTCGAGGCGAAGACGGGGGTGAACCGGGAGACAATCCGGGTCTATTTCCGCGAATCCCTGCTGCCCGAGCCGAGTCGCCCAGCGCGCAATGTTGCCGATTATGGTGAGGAACATGTGCGGGCGATCCAGGCAATCCGCAATCTGCAGCGCGATTCGAGGATGACCCTGCCGCAGATCAAGTCTGTCCTGAACGGTGAGAACAATTCCGGCCGACCGCTGGGTGTGGCAGCCTTCACGCATCTTGAAGAACTGGTGGCTTCGCGAGTGGGCGTGAAGCAGGGCCTGGTCTCGCTGGCGTCGATCGTCGCGCAGCATCCCAAGGGGCTGGCCGATGCCGAGGCGCTTTGCCGAATCGGCATCATCGAGTTGATCGATGGCCCAAATGACCGGATGCTAAGTGTTACCGACGCCGGGCTTGTCGGCATCTGGGGGCGTATGCGGCTTGCCGGCTTCGATGAAGAACACGGCTTCCCCCCCGAAATTCTTGATTATTATGCCGAGGCTGCGGAATATGTCGCAGGCAAGGAGGCCAGGCTTTTCCTGGAGCGCGTGGAAGGCCGGATTGACGAGGATGAGGCCGCAGCGATGCTGGAGTTTGCGCTGCCGGCGATGCTCGATTTCTTCGGCATCATCCGCCAGAAGATGTTCCTCAAGAACATCAGCCAGAACACCCGGCAAGGAGCGATGGTTCTTCCGCGCAGGCCCGGCGGGCGCACGCAGACAGCATAGGGCTCAGCGTGTCGCCAGTCTTTCAGCGATCCAGTCGGCTTCGATTTGACCGGTGAGTGCATCCCGCTCTGCCCAGAACCGCCGGATCGCAGCGCCGGAAACCAGCGCAGTTGCAGTGCGGACGGTGAGCGCAGCGCTTTGTACGCTCCAGCCGCTTGCGCAGAGCCGCGCCTCCCAGATGGCATAGATCGGCCTGCGCAGCCGGGTGACAAGACGGCGCACGGTCGGATAAAGTGCCGCATCCTTCGACGCCTCGATAGTAATGCCCATCGCTACCCAGAAGCGGTCACTGTAAAAAAACCCGCGAAACTCGGCGAGCATTGCGCGAAGTGTTGCTTCCGCGCCGTCCGGTGCGCTGTCGTGGGAAGCGATGCTGTCATCTCGCGCCAGTTCCAGTGCCTGTTCAAGTGCGGCAAGGATTACGGCATTCTTATCGGGGAAATGGTGGAGCAGCGCACCTTGCGACACACCCGTCGCCTGCGCAACCGAGCGCAACCTGAGCGCCCTAAGCCCGCCCTCGGCGACAATCTCGTATGCCGCCATTGCCAGCCGCGAGCGCATGGCCTCGCTCCGTTCGGCCTGGGTGCGGCGAGTTCTGGCTGAAGCATCGGCGGCAAGCGCGGTCATGGCCGCTGAATGTCATGATCGATCGCGCGAAACGCCTTGATTGCCAGAAGATCAATGCAGCTCACGCAGCACCTTTCAAGAACGGAATCACCAATTCGATAAAGCGTTCGCGTTTCTCTATCTGGGTCCAGTGACCGCATTCGCCGAAGACATGCAGTTCGCTGTGGCGGATCAGCTGATTGAACTTTACCGATTGCGCGACAGGCACGATCACATCTTCGCGGCCGTGAACGATCAAGGTCGGGTGACGCAGGCTGCGCAACGCATCCTCATCGGTGGCCAATGCATCGAGCCAGCGCTGGCGTGGTTCGGGAAAAAGGCTGGAATAGGCTTCTTGTGCGCCGGGACGGATGCTGGCCTGATAGCGCGAGACCACGATTTCGTCCTTCACCAACGCCGGATCAAAAGCGAACGTGGTCATCAGATCGCGCATGGCCTCGATCGAGGGCTGGTAGCCCCAGACCTTTTTCAGACCCTCGCTAACAGGAAAGACCAGTCCTGCCGCACCCATCAGCACTATCCGCCCGACCCGGTCAGGATAGCGCGCCGCCAGCGCCAGGGTAAGCGCGCCGCCGTAGCTGTTACCGATGAAATGCGCTTGCTCGATCCCCAGACTATCCATGAAGCCGATCAGATGTTCCAGCCAGCGATCCATTGCGAAGCCATCAATGTCGGACGGGAAATCTGTGTAGCCGAAGCCCAAAGTATCGGGCGCGTAGCAGTGGAAATGCGCCGAAAGTTCGGGGATCACGCCGCGCCAGTTGGCGAAGGCCGTTACCCCCGGGCCGGAGCCGTGGATCAGGATCAGCGGCTCGCCTGCGCCGGCGACGATATAATTCGTGCCTATGCCGCCAACATCGATATTCTCGCCGATTTCAGGATTATCGCTCACAAAATTCCCCTGTTCTCATAACATCGTCGTACCGCCGTTGACGCTGATCACCTGCCCGGTAACGAAGCCGGCTTCCCGGCTGGCGAGGTAGGCGACCATGGACGCCACTTCTGCTTCGCTGGCGGCGCGGCCCATCGGGATCACGCCGAGCACTTTATCTACCAGTGCAGGATTGACCGCACGCACGTCTTCAAGTTGCTGCGTCTGCACGGCACACGGAGCGACGGTGTTCACGGTAATACCGTCGCGCGCAAATTCGCGGGCGAGGCCTGTGGTCATGCCGTGAACCCCGCCCTTGGCGGCATTATACGCCGCGTGGTCGTGCAGCCCGTTACGCACCGAATCCGCGCCGATGTTGATCACCCGGCCATAACGCGCCGCTTTCATATGGGGCAGCACCAGCCAGGAACACCAGATCGCCGTCCACAGGTTGCGGTCCAGCGTCTCCGCAAACGTCGCTGGCGTGTGATCGAGAAACGGGCGGATGATCCCGCCCCCGGCGTTGTTGACGAGAATATCGATTTGCCCGAAGTGTTCCATCGTCGCATCGACCATCCGCCGGGCATCATCCTCGCGGGCGAGGTTTCCGGCGAATGCTGCGGTCCGCACGGGTCCGCCGAGTTCGTCGGCGGCAGCGGCGGCGTATTCGGGGTCGAGGTCGCAGATCATGACCGATGCCCCATCGCTTGCCAGGCGCGCGGCGATGACGCGCCCGATGCCCCGGCCCGCGCCGGTGACAATAGCTACCTGACCTGACAGCGGCTTAGCCATAAAGCGGCATAATCGGGCTGCCCTTGCCGAAGCGTGGATCGGGTTTGCTGCCCCAGATATCCATGACTTCGGCCCTGTGCTCCAGCTCGCGCGGATCCCGGGCACCGTGTTCGGCGAAAAGTTCCATGCCAAAGCTGAGCTCGGCGGTATTGCCGTCCGGGTCGAGAAAATAGAGGAAAATGCTGGTCGAGGGCAGGTGGCGACCGGGGCCATAGACAATTGGCACGCCCGCATCCTTCAAGCGGTTCATGGCCCGGCCGATGTCATCGATATCGGTGACCATGAAGTTGATGTGATGAAGGCTGTTCGCATTGCTGGCAACCAGCCCGAGACTGTGGTGCAACGGATTGGGCCAGGCTCGCAGCCATTCGACAACGCCTTCGACATTGTCGGAGCGGACAAAGCCAAGCTGTTCCACCCAGAAGCGATGTGCGGCCCCGGGATCGGTCACATTGACGACAACGTGCCCCAGTCGGGCGATCTTTGCGAGGTGCGGCTGGTAAGGCGTCGGGGCGGGTACCTGTGAGTGGTAGAATGTCGTGGCCAGCCCGCTTGCCGGATCGGTGAACTGAAACGCGCTCGCGGCGGCCAATGCCTGGCAGCCTTCCGGATCGGTCCATTGCGGGGCGAGGCCAAGCGCGGTGAGCATGGTAAACGCCTTGTCGAGCTCAGCGCTGCTTTCCAGCTCAAAACCGGTTTCGGTGAAGCCAGGGAATGCACCGTTTTCCAGCACAAGATCGAACGGTTTGTCACTACAGCGCAAGCGCGCGATCACGCCATCCTCGCTGGCCACTTCCAGGCCCACCATATCGCGGTAGAAGGCCACGCTGCGCGCCAGATCCGGGCAGCGCAGGCGGCAAAAGCCGAGCCGGGCGAAGCGCAGGGGATGGTCCATTGTTTCGCTCACCATCATAAAATAATGCTGATGCGTGCATGGGGGCGCAGGGCCTCCATATCGAGCACGCAAGTCTTTTTTGCGATCATCAGGCCGCCGTTCCGCTCGACAATCTCATGCAGGTAATGGCCGACGAATACGTCGCTGGTGATGTCCTTGCTGCGCCAGACGGCGAACGATGATCGCGCGCGGATCAGATCGCCATCGCGTTCCACCCGCGTGTTCGATACCAAATGCCGCACCTTGGACCGGGGGTGTTCGCTGTGGGCGCCAACCTTGGACAGGCGGATCACGCGCTGTTCCATCCGGATTCGGTCATCCATGACATAGAATAGCGAAGTGTCGGGATCGGCGGTGTCTCCATCGACGTCACTGGGCGGTACATAATAATGCGCGTCCCCGGTATAAAGCGCGAGCCAATCGTCCAGCTGCCAGCGATCGAGCAAGTCGGCCTCAAGGAACAGCAACTCTTCGACGCGAAGGCGCAATAACAGCATTTCGTCCATGCTCATGCGTCCGCTTTCGCCAGGCGCCGGTGCCACTCACGCCAAAAGGCGCGCATCTGCTCCTCGTCGTCAAACGAGGGGCCATTCGCGCGCTGCATGCCCTTGGAAATGTCATTATAAAGCGCCTCGCCGCTTGCCGCATAGCCTTGCTGGCACTTCTCGATCGCCTCAACATCGTCAGGCGTCGCGAAGCCGCCTGGGCCAAGGAATTCGGTGAAATTGTAGAGCCGATATTTGCGCAGCCATTCGCTTTCTTCACGAGGCGCCAGGGCCCAGGCGTTGATCTCCACTGCATCGGGCGCTGTGGGGAAAAAGGTGCGGACCGTCACCGCCATGATGTCGTTGACCACCAGATTGGGAAAGATCACAATGTTGCGGTTCTTGTGGGCTATACGGTCGGCGCGTTCGGGGCCGACGCGCGCTTCGAGCGCGGACTGGATTGCGGCGATTTCGGTTTTGCCTTCTTCACCCCACAGCGGCACCCAGCTGGCAATCGGGCGACCCCATGGCGCGGTATATTCAACCAGCGCATGTCCCCTGCCAAGATCGATGCCGATGCCCGCCAACGGCGTCCCTCCCAGCGCGCCGTTGGCGTTCTTGAGGTACTCGAGATAGGTCGAATGGGCGCAGGCAGCGTGGTAGCCGTCGAAACTGTTTTCGGCCAGCAACTTCCAATTGCCGCGAATGCTGTATTCCTGCGTTCCGCCAACGATCTGCATGCCGCTGGCCGAATGCTCGGCAACGAGATTGAGGTAATCCCCCGCCTCGCCAAGATATGTTGCAAGGTCCTCGCCGTCGCTGGAAAAGCTGATGAAGAAGAAGTCGCCATGTCGAGCCATCCGCGGGACATGGACCATCTGCTTTTGCGGATCGGTCTTGAAGTCCTCGGGATAGCCCGAGCTGCCCGGCAGGGTCATGAGATGACCGTCGGCGCCAAAGGTCCAGCCATGATACATGCACATGAAGGCGGGCGACTTGCCCTTGCGCTCCCGGCAGACCAGTGCGCCGCGATGGGGACAGCTGTTGAGCAAGGCGTTGAACTTGCCCGCCTTGTCACGGGTGAACAGGATCGGTCGCCGTGCGACGGTGCGGGTCAGGAATTTGCCAGGTCCGGACAGCTCGGATGCATGGCCAAGGTAGAGCCAGCAGCGACCGAAGATCGCCGCATATTCGCGCTCAAACACATCGCGGCTGGTGAAGGCCGCACGCGGTACGAGGAAGCGGCCCGCCTCTGTATCCTCGACGATCTGCGGCATTTCCACAATCGCATCCTCCGCTACGCCCGGTTGCTTTACAACAAACCGTGCAAACGCTATGTAAGTTGCAGTTCGAGGCCTTGTCAATCGGCTGCGATAGCTAACGGCACGGATCAGGCTAGATAGCTTGTTGGGGAGGTTCGATTGTCCGGGAAGTTTGAACAAGCTGCGAAGCTGCTGCGAGAGGCCTATTCCCGCGGCACAGTCCCCCCGCTGCGTGAGCATCTCGGTCCTGTCGATGCCGCGGGTGCGTATGCGGTTCAGGAAATCAACACGCGCTTCTGGGAAGGGCAGGGTCGGCGAATTGTCGGGCGCAAGGCCGGGCTGACGGCGAAGGCGGTGCAAATGCAACTTGGCGTCGATCGGCCCGATTTTGGCGTGCTGTTCGATGACATGGCGATTGCCGACGGCGGCTCTCTCGATCCTGCCCGGGCACTCCAGCCTAAAGCTGAAGCCGAGATCGCCTTCGTCCTCGGGGCAGACCTGCCCAGCGAGGATACCACACCGGAAATGGTCGCGGCGGCCGTCGCCAAGGTTCATGCCGCGATCGAAATCGTCGATAGCCGCATTGCCGACTGGAAGATCACGTTCGCCGATACTGTGGCGGACAATGGCTCCTCGGCTTTTTTCGTACTGGCTGAAAAGGGCAGGCCGCTCGCCGGTCTCGACTTGTTTACCTGCGGCATGGTCCTGCAAATTAATGGTGCGATTGTTTCGCTTGGCGCCGGTGCGGCGGCGCTCGGCCATCCGCTCAACGCGGCGGCCTGGCTGGCGCAGACGCTGGCCAAGAGAGGAGAGCCGCTCAAGGCGGGTGACATTTTGCTCACTGGCGCGCTTGGTCCGATGGTTGCCTTGAACCCCGGCGATCACGTGCGCGCCATCGTCGGCGGGTTGGGTGAAGCCAGTTTCAGTTTTGCGAAGACTTGAGCGGCATGGTCAGACTCGCCTCGCTCGATCTTGGTGCAGAGGGCAAGGCGTGATTCAGCCCACGCCGGAACACCAGCGACTGGTCCACAAAGCTGCTCGCGCCTTGGGGCGGGCGGGGCTGGTCCACGCTTTCGGCCATTGCAGCATTCGCCTCGACGAAGCGCATTTTCTCGTCTGCGCACCGCGACCACTCGAACTTGTCGGAGCTGCGCCAGGGACGACTTGCCCCATCGCGGGAAAGCTACCCGAAGGGGTTCTGGGTGAGGTGCGTATTCACCAGCAGGTCTACGCCCGGAGAGCCGATGTCGGTGCGATATGCCGGATCATGCCGCCGGCGCTGATGGCGCTTTCGACGCAGGGGATAGTCCCGCGCCCGCGGCACGGCATTGGTGCCTATTTCGACAAGCTGCCGCTCTGGCCCGATCCGCGTCTCCTGCGCGACGATGAGGCGGCTGGAGCGCTGGCTGTCATGCTGGGCGATGCTTCGGCCATTGTCATGCGCGGCAACGGTGCAGTTGTCGTAGCGCCAACCATGCCGCAAGCAGCGACCTTGGCATGGTTTCTCGAAGACTGCGCCCGGCTAGAGCGCGATGTCCGCGCCATGGGCTTCGCGCCCGAAAGCGGCTTGCTGGATTCTTCGGAAACCGCCGACAGGCAGGTTTGGAGCGGGCAGGTCGCCGAACGCATGTGGGATTGGCTGACCCGGGATTGAAAGCGGCACAGCCGCAGATACCTCAACTTCCGGGATTTTCTCCACGGCGCTTATGCCCACCTGCCGACTATAAACTGCGCCCTATCAGCTCGCGCATGATCTCGCTGGTGCCGCCATAGATTCGCCGCACCCTCGCATCGCGCCAGATACGGGCAATCGGGTATTCGTTCATGTAACCTGCGCCGCCATGGAGTTGCAGCGCGGCATCGCAGGCAAGCCACTGCATTTCGGTGTGCCAGTATTTGGACGCAGCGGCCTCGTTGGCGGTAAGCTCGCGCTTCACATGGCGGGCGATCGCCCAATCGAGATGTGCCCAACCCACTTGCAGTTTGGCCTTGATGTCCGCGAGAGTGAAGCGGGTGTTCTGGAACTCGATAATTTTCTTGCCAAAGGCCGTGCGGTCGCGGGTGAACGCAACCGCCTCATCGAATGCGCGTTGGGCGGCGGCCTGTGCGGATATCGAGATTGACAGCCGCTCCTGCGGCAGTTCGCTGACCAGATAAACGAAGCCGCGATTGACATCGCCAATGACATTGCTCGCCGGCACCCGGACATCGTTGAAAAACAGTTCCGAGGTGTCAGCCGACCACTGCCCGACTTTGTCGAGGTTGCGGCCGCGCGCGAAGCCCGGCCGGTCTGCCTCGACCAGGATCAGCGACGTGCCCTTGGCCCCTTGTTGGGGGTCTGTCTTGCAGACAGTCAGGATAATATCGGCATTCTGGCCATTGGTTATATAGGTTTTGGAACCGCTGATAATGAAGTCGTCACCGTCCCGCCTCGCGGTGGTGCGCACAGCTTGCAAATCCGATCCAGCGCCAGGTTCAGTCATCGCAATGGCGGCGATGACATCGCCGGTGACCATTGGCGGCAACCAGCGCTGCTTCAGCTCCTCGGAGGCATAATGCAGGATATAGGGCATGGTGATGTCGGTCTGCAGCGTAACGCTGTCCGACATCATCGCGTAGGTGAATTCCTCGTTGAGGATGGTGTTGAACGTGAAATCAAGTCCGGGCCCGCCATAGGCTGCGGGGAGGGTGGGACACAGGAGTCCGCCTTCCCCCGCCTTAATCCAGAAGTCGCGGGCAACGATTCCCGCTTCTTCGAAAGCCTCGAGGCGCGGGCTGAATTCGCGGGCGATGAAGCGTCGCACCGAATCGCGAAAGGCGCGGTGATCCTCGCCGAACAAACTGCTGCCGTCGCGTTCTAGCATGCCTCGCCCCTCAAAAATGCAGTCCTACCAGCCTAGGGCCTTCGGGAAAAGGATGCACGGGCTGATCTAAACCTTCAACTTCTTCAGTTCAGCATCCATCGCGATCAGCGTTTTTTTCATTTGAAGGAGAATATTCTCTCCCGCGCGGATTTCCTCGGCGGTCACACCGCGCAACATCTCGCGGTTCAGTTTGACCGCTTCTGACTGCATCCCGACCAGGGCTTTCTTACCCTCCTGGTCATGACGATCCGCTTGGTGCGGCGATCGACGGGGTCCGCGCGGCGCTCAATATACCCGGAGGCCTCCAGACGGTCGAGCAGGCCGCCCAGGGCGACCTTTCCGATATCGAGCACATTGGCCAACTCGGTCTGCATCATTTCATGGCTGGAATTGCGCGACAGGTTCGTCAGGACCCACCATTGAGAGCGGGTAATGCCCAGAGGTTTCAACGCTTTGTCGAAGACAGTGCGGCGCAGGCGGGAAACGTCGTGGATAAGAAAGCCGAGATCGAATTGGGAGGGAGCCGGCAACTTGGAATTCTCCATCGAGGCACCTTCCCGGAAAATCGGGTTCGTCCAGCCCAGATCCCATCGCGGTCTTAGTCTTCTGGATTATACGCGCAAATGCAGTCTATCTCTATCCTCACTGTAAGCAAGCGAATGTTGAGCAGGGATGCTTAGCCAGCAGAGGACGACAGTAAGGGCGGGGGCGATCCTGCACCGCGATTTTCCCAAGCGCGCGTTCGCTTATCGGGAGTTCGTCTGCGCCCGCTGGTGTTTGTTCCAGTCCCACCATAAAGGGGCAGACCCCATTCCGGCACCCCATCTGGGTCGTTTGAACCAGGAGTAACGCATGGCTTTCAAGACACGGATCACCGAATTGCTGGGAATCGAGCATCCCATAGTGCAAGGCGGAATGCAGGGAGTAGGGACAGCCGAGCTGGCTTCGGCTGTCTCGAATGCGGGCGGCCTGGGCATCCTGACCGCGCTGACCCAGCCGTCACCCGCTGCCCTGCGCGCCGAGATCGAGCGCACCAAGGCAATGACTTCCAAACCCATCGGCGTCAACATGACCGTATTTCCGACGATCAATTCGCCTGATTACAATGCCTACGTCGATGTGATCATCGAAAGCGGCGTAAGGATCGTTGAGACCGCCGGGACGGCCGCAATCCGTGACATCTGGAAGCGACTGAAGCCGCACGGCGTTACCATTCTGCACAAATGCACCGCTGTCCGGCACGCCCTGTCGGCCGAGCGTGCGGGCGTCGACGTCATCTCGATTGATGGGTTCGAATGTGCCGGCCACCCGGGGGAGGACGATATCCCCGGCCTGATCCTGATCCCCGCGGCAGCTGACAAGGTGAAAATTCCCATGCTCGCCAGTGGCGGCTTTGGGGACGGGCGGGGGCTGGCCGCGGCATTGGCCCTGGGCGCGGACGGGATCAACATGGGCACGCGCTTCTGCGCCACCAAGGAAGCGCAAATCCACGACAATGTGAAACAGGCCTATATCGAAAACGACGAGCGCGGCACCTTCCTGATCTTCCGCAATTTCCACAATACCGCGCGCGTCGGCAAGAGCGCGGTATCGGAAGAAGTCGTCCGCCGGCTGGCGCTGCCCGGTGCGGAATTCAACGACGTACAGGAGCTCGTCGCGGGTACGGCGGGCCGCGAACTGCTCCAGACCGGCGATATGACCAAGGGCGTGTTCTGGGCCGGCATGGTGCAGGGCCTGATCCACGACATCCCGACCTGCGACGAGCTCATCTCGCGCATCGTCGCGGACGCCGAGGCCATCGTAAAGGGCCGGCTTGGGGCGATGCTGGCCTAGAGCTCACACCCCCGCCGCAAATTCCCACAGCATGTTGCTGGCGAAGGTAAAGCCGAAGGTGGCCGGGTGGTCGATGCGCTCGGGCAGTGAGCGCAACGTTGATCGGCGCTGGCGCGGGCGTCGTCTCACATATATTGTAGTGCTCAGGTCAGGCGTCTGCCTGAGAATGTATAAAGGCGCCGTCAGGCAGGTGAATTCGAAGGCACGCGAACTGGCTCAGGTGCCGCGTATGGCCGGTCAGATAAAACGTAGGAGCAGACTATGGCAAGCAAGGTGGCTTTGGTTACGAACGCGACCGGTTACGCGGGACCTGGTGCAGTAATGGGCCTTATAGCCGAGCAAATGATCGTCGCTTGCGCCGATCCTTCTTTCGCTGAGGAAAATCGCTCGGCCGACTTCATCCAGGGACGAAGCCATCTTTTTGCCTTCAGCGAAACCGACCCTGAGTTGCTTGTTGCCGCCGTTCTGGACAGGTTGGGTCGAATCGATGCCTTGGTCTCGAACGACATCATATCCGAGCCCTTCAGGCCGATCGACGGCTCAACAGCCGATGATTTCCGCGAGGTGCTGGAGCAAGGGGTTATCTATCCCTTCAATCTTACTCAAGCAGTGCTGCCGCACATGCGGGAGCGCGGCTCGGGCTCCATCATTTTCATAACCTCCACCACAGCTCGATACCCCATGGCGCAGGCCGCGATCTACGGGGCGGCGCGCGCTGCCGCGACCGGATATGCCATCGCGTTAGGACAGGCGATTGGACCGGACAACATCCAAGTCAATGTGATCGGGCCGAGCTGGATGAAGAACCCGACCTACTTTCCCGATGGTTGGGAGGCGCTGATGCCCGACTTCAAGCCCAAGCTTGACAGCGAAGTTCCGCTTCGTCGCCTGGGAAGGCCCGATGAAGTCGGGGCGCTTGTCGCCCTGCTCGCGAGTCAGAAGGCGATGCCTTTGACCGCGCAGTACATCAGCTTTGCGGCCGGTGCTTATCCGTAGCAAATCCGGCCCCCCGGCGCGCGCGTCGCAGACGATGGCCATCTTGCGATCAAAATGCAAATTCCCCATGGCGGACTGGGTGATGGGCTGGAAGCGGGCATCGCTAGCACCGCCAAGGCTGCTTGGTGGCAGCTCGATGCGGCTCGGACATATCAGTTGCGCGCGGGGAGGGCAGGCGTTTCATCGCGATCGGCTCGATCGACGGAACGTATGCCGCATTGCCCATCATGACCGCTTAAGGCATGGCAAAAGCCGCGCTTGATGCTTTTGTGAGAAGGGCGACCGTCGACGTCATCGCCGAGAACATCACGGACAACGCTATCCTTCCCGGACTGGATCGGCTTCAGGCTCAGTGCGAAAATGGAGTTGGAATACATTGTCATGAATGCCCCGATCAAATTTCCGCTTGCCCGCAATCCGGCGGGAGCCGCCCCGAAGCGCCGCCCCGGTTCGGTCCGGCGCACCTCGACCATCGATACCGTATGGCCCGAGGGTTATGGCACTCCAATGCATATGGACGGCCATGCCCGCGACCTGCTGACCCCAGCAGACGGCAGCCCGCCGATTGTGCTGGCCGAGGATCGCTACAACATCGTCGCGTCACCGCGCCGCGAGATCCTGGCGATTGCGGTCAGTCCCGACAGACCGCAGGCGCAGGAGCTGGTCGGCGTCAGGGCCGGGGGCGAGTTCCGCAAGGCGATTAGCCGGATCATGGCGGACGAACGGATTCGCGGCACGCCGCTATATTTGATCCTCGATGATTTTGCTGGCGCCAGTCAGGTTGCCGGGTGGGCCTGGTCGCGCTGGGTGGATGATGTTCAGGCCTTGGCTGAGACGAAGGGTGTTCCCTTCACCGGCAGGCGAGGCGTTGATATGGAAGGCGTCTGCACCGGCTTTTCGCCCGGCTCCTCCGCGCTGAGTGGCCCTAGGCCAATAGCAATGAAACTGCAGAACAATGCCCGTGTGCAGCCTTTGGTGCGCGCGGACGATCCACAAGGCTGGCATGAACTGGGGCGGCAAACCGGGGTCGGCATGCGCCGGGCTAGGCGCATCGATGTCTGGCGTGCTGGAGAAGGGCTAGGAATCGATGTCGGATTTCAGGACAGCAGCACCGCGCCCGATGGCGGTGACCGCATCGCCATCCACGAATACCATGTCACCGCACGCGCCGTGGAGGGCAGGCTTTGCGATTTGTCAGTCGATGTGCATGTCTTGCCGTACCAGGAATGCCCCGGCGCTGTCGTCCACGCGCAACGGATGCTTGGCACCCCATTGGCGCAGATGCGTGAGGCGGTCCGGGAGACATTGCCCGGAACACTCGGCTGCACCCATCTTAACGACGTGCTCCGATCAATGGCAGAAGTTATTGTTATGTCCACATATCTGCCAGATTCGAACTGACTCTTGGCGTATCGGTGAAAGCGATGGACAGCAGGATTTCAATTTCGGTCGAAGCCGGCGTTGCCGATGTCCGCCTCAACCGGCCAGACAAGATGAATGCGCTCGATATGGCATGTTCCATGCCATCGACGCAGCTATGCGGGAACTGACAGCGCGGCGCGATGTCCGGTGCGTCGTGCTTTCGGGCGAGGGGCGAGCATTTTGCGCCGGTATCGATCTGTCTGTATTGACGAACGCACCGGAACTTAAGAACCTTGAACCGCGCACCCACGGGGACGCTAACCTGTTCCAGAACATCGCATGGGGCTGGCGGACATTGCGGGTGCCGGTGATCGCAGCGGTGCACGGGGTCGCGTTCGGCGGCGGCTTCCAGATGATGCTGGGGGCGGATCTGCGGATCTCGGAGCCGGCGGCGCAGCTCTCGATGATGGAAATGCGCTGGGGTCTGGTGCCCGACGTGGCGGGAATGGCCCTGTTGCGCGGGCTGGTGCGCGACGATGTGGCGCGCGACATCATTCTGACCGGACGCCGATTTTCCGGGACGGAGGCCGCGCAACTGGGTTTGGTGACCCGGCTGGCCGACGATCCGCGCGGCGCTGCGCTGGAACTGGCGCGAGGCATGGCAGCGTCAAGCCCGGATGCACTCCGCGCCGCCAAGCGATTGCTCAACCTGCCGCCAGGGATCTGCGCACGTGACATGCTGATCGCCGAATCGGTGGAACAGAGAATGTTGCTCGACTCCGCCAATCATCGCGAAGCCCTGGCTGCCGCGAACGAGAAGCGGGCGCCGGTCTATCGCGATATCGAATGTTGAGAGGACTTTCCTGCATACATTAGGTGGCCGTCCCCCCCGGCGTTTCCGCCTTTCCTTGACTGTTGCTGTAGATCGCGTGCGACCGGGCAACGACGCGCTCGCCGACGCGCACGATCGCCTGCGTAAAGATCATGGTCCTCGTCATCTTGACCAGAGTCACGTCGGCAACCAACCACCCGCCGGGCTTTGGCGGCGCCAGGTAATCGACATGAAGCGAGATCGTCGGTGTATGATCGCTGCCGTCCGCAGCAAGGTCGCTTACCGCGACAGCCTGCCCATCCAGAAACGTCGCCATCGCTCCGCCATTCATCGTGCCGAGAGCATTGCAATGCCGGGCCTCAACCCTGAGCGCAAAGCGGCACGCGGCGCGATCAAGCCAGATCGTTCCGACCGTCCACGGACCGGTGTTGGTCACTTCAGCCGGTCGCCAGTCACCGCCGATATCCGGGGGCCCATCTGCGTTTGCCATCAGACCATGCTCATTGCGCCGGAGTCCGAAATGGCCCGACCGGCGATGCAGGCACCGACTTTGCTTGGTAAACCTTCACATTTCCTCCCTGGATGACGGTGAATAGGCGCTTGCCAAGCAATAGTGAACTTGTTTACGAAAGTCCGCGCGCCTGTCAACCAGCGCTCTGGGGATTTGGGCTGAGGCAGACGGAGTCGCGCGGTCGTTCGTAATTTTGAAAAGGATTCACCGATGGGCATGATGGACGGAAAAGCGGTGTTGGTTACTGGCGCGGGCCGGGGCGTGGGACGCGGGATAGCCCTTGCCATGGCGCAGGCTGGGGCGGCTGTGGTGGTAAACGACCTGGGCGTCTCGATCAGCGGTGAAGGCGACGACGGAACGTCGCCAGCCGAACAGGTGGTCGAGGAGATCCGCATTCTGGGCGGCAAGGCTGTTGCCAACCACGACAGCGTCGCCGACTGGGCGGGCGCGGGCGCGATGGTCAAGGCGGCGATCGACAGTTTCGGCCGGATCGACGCGGTGGTGAACAACGCGGGCAATCTGCGCGATGTCTATTTCCACAAAATGAGCCCTGAAGATTTCCGCGCCGTGGTCGATGTCCACCTGCAAGGCAGCTTCAACACCAGCCGCGCCGCTGCGCCGTTCTTCAAGGAGCAGGAAAGCGGGGCCTATGTCCACATGACGTCCACCAGCGGCCTTATCGGCAATTTCGGTCAGGCGAATTATTCCGCCGCCAAGCTTGGCATTGTCGGCTTGTCGAAATCGATCGCGCTCGACATGCAGCGTTTCAAGGTGCGGTCGAACGCGGTTGCTCCGTTTGCCTGGACCCGGATGATCGATTCCATTCCTACCGACACACCTGAACAGCAGAAGCGTGTCGGAACCTTGCAGAAGCTGGAGGCGGAGAAAATCGCGCCGTTCGTCGTCGCCCTGTGCAGCGACCAAGGCGCCGCTGTCACTGGCCAGATCTTCGCGATACGCAACAACGAGATTTTCCTGTTCTCGCAGCCGCGCCCGATCCGCACCGCTCACACGGCGGACGGTTGGACACCTGAAACCGTTGCTGAACGGGTGTTCGGGCAGTTCGCCAACGATTTCTATCCACTCCACCGCTCGGGCGACGTTTTCACCTGGGATCCCGTATAGGCGCGGGTAATACCTCGCAGGAGTGTTGCGTGCCGCGACGCTCTCCGGGAGGGCTTGCGTCTCGCAGCGAATTCGTTAGCCTGCAAACCTTGGAACGGGGGATTATCATGACTGCGCGCACGCAACGGGTGCTGATCTGGTGGAGCATGGCCTTCCTGCTGGTGTTCGCCCTTACCTTCTATTTCCTGATCGGCATGTTTCCGCTGCCGTCCGCGACATGGTCGCCTGAACAGATCGCCGCGTTCTATAGCGAAAATGCCCAGAAGATAGGGCTTGGAGCTATGATTCTGGCGTGGACCAGCGCGTTTCCGGTGCCGATGGCTGTAGTGATCGCGGTGCAGATGGCCCGGCTTGAAAAGGGACCGCCGGTGCTGGCAATCCTGCAGCTTGCCGGCGGGGTAATGATGTCGATCTTCCTGGTTCTGCCCCCGATATTCTGGGGGGCTGCCGCGTTCAATCCCGGACGGCCCGCGGAGATCACAGCCAGCATCCATGAGATCGCCAGCCTCATCCTGGTGACGACCGATCAGTACTTCATCTTCCAGAACATCGCGATCTTCTGGATCAGCATGCGGCTGAAGAACGTCGCCGATTCACCGTTCCCCACCTGGATCGGCTATCTGACGTTGTGGGCGGCCTTCATGTTCGAACTGGGCGCCATCGCCTTCCTGCCCAAGACCGGGCCGTTCGCGTGGAACGGATTGTTCGGGTTCTGGTTTCCGTTCTGCATCTTCGGCGTCTGGTTTTCAGTGATCGCCTGGTCGCTGCTGCGGGCGCTCAAGCAGCAGGAAGCGAATGGCGAAAGCTGAGACGCGGGTTCCGGGTGAAGAGGGCATCTGGGTTTTCCTGCTGGGAGACTTGTTCGTTTTTTCGGCCTTCTTCCTAGTCTTCGCGGTTTATCGCGCGGAGCAGCCCGAGGTGTTCGCCAGTGGCCGGGAATTGCTGAACCGGAGCTTCGGCCTCATCAACACGCTGCTGCTGCTCACCAGCAGCCTGTTTGTTGCGGTGGGGGTGCACCGGGCGCGGGCGGGGCGTGCCGGGAGCCCGGCGCTGTTCCTTTGCGCGGTGTTCTGCGGACTGGGATTTGTCGGCCTCAAGCTGACTGAATACAGCGAGAAAATCCGCGCCGGGATCAACTTCGGGACCAGCGATTTTTTCATGTACTACTTCGCTTTTACCGGCGTCCACTTGATCCATGTTGTGATCGGGCTTGGGGTGCTGCTGTTTATGCGCAGCGCAGCAATGACCCCCGAACTTGCGCAGGAGCGCATTGTCGCGGTGGAAAGCGGAGGCCTGTTCTGGCACTTCGTCGATCTCTTGTGGATCGTCCTGTTCGCCCTGTTCTACCTGGTCGAGTAACGGCTTTGGACGCTGCGGAAAAGCATCTGACGCTGTGGTGGCTTGGGCTCACTGTGCTCACGCTGATCTCGCTCGAAGGAGCGAGCGCGCTGGGCCGATGGTCTAGCGCAGCCGTGCTGGTGATCGCCTTCCTGAAGGTGCGCATTGTCGTTCGCCAGTTCATGGACGTGCGCACCGCGCCTCTGCCGCTCCGGCTGGTGCTGGATATCTGGGGCGCGGCAATCTGCGGCGCGCTGATTTTCCTGATTATTTGATGCAGGCGAGGGAAACGCCCTCGTGAGCACGCCGGGAATTTAGACTCTACCCACCGATTTCCGCCGTGCCGCGATCGAGCACGACCTCATCTCGGGCCGGGACCGAGGCGCGGAAGCGGATCGCGCCGCTGCCGGTGTCCCAGAAATCGAAGCGCAGTACATCGCCTGGCAGCACCGGTCGGGTAAAACGCAGCGACATCGACTTGAGCCCCGCCGGATCGAGATCGCAGTACTCGGCGAGAACTGCGTAGGTGGCGATACCCTTGGTGGCGAGGCCATGCAGGATCGGACGGGAGAAGCCTGCCACTGCGGCGACGGCGGGATCGATATGCAGCGGGTTAAGATCGCCCGAGAGGCGGTAGATCAGCGGCAGAATTTCCGCGGCTTCAACCTCGAGCGAACGCTCGGGCGCGCTGTCGGGCAGCTTTTCGAGGTCGGGCGGGGCATCGCCGTGGTTGCCGCTGCCGGTATCGCCGCGCAGCATCATACTGGAGATCGTGGTGGCAACCATTTCGCCGCTCGCCGCATCGGTCAGCATCTTGCGCTGAAACATCATCGTTCCGCGCTCGCCCAGGTCGCGCAGGCCCATGATGTCGATCTTCGAGCGAACCTTGCCTGCTGGCGCTATCCCGGCGTGGATGGACATGCGCTGTTCGGCGTGGAGCAGTTTCTTCCAGTCGATCGCATGCGCCGGATCCCTGGACCAGAACCCGGGATGGCCGAGCACGTTGGCCATCGAAGGCATGACTACCAGCCCGTCCTCGTAAAGGAAGCGCAGGTGCCCGGGATCGAGCGGCTTGGCGCCAAGCCCCACACCCAGCGCATACAGGATCGTGTCCTTGTGGTCATAGGTCTGTTCGATCGGCCCGAAATCGCGGGCCAAGACGCTGGCGACGTCCATCAGTTTTTCTCCCTGCCCAGAATAGTGACCGCTGCGATGCCGTTGTAGGGCACACCGCCGAGGTTGTGGCACAGGCCGATGTTGACGTTGGCGAGCTGGCGTTCGCCGGCCAGTCCCTGGAGCTGGAGGTAGTTTTCGTATGCCATGCGCAGGCCAGATGCGCCGATTGGATGGCCAAAGCACTTGAGCCCGCCATCGATCTGGCATGGCACCGCGCCATCGGCGTCGTAGCGGCCGTCGAGGATGTCCTTCACCGCCTCGCCATCGCGCGAAGTGCCGAGGTCTTCCATGGTGACCAGTTCAGTGATTGAAAAGCAGTCATGCACTTCCATCACCGAGATATCGGTGCGCGGGTTCTTCACCCCGGCTTCCACATAGGCGCGCCGGGCCGCGTTGCGGGTGTTCTGGACGTAGGACCCGTCCCACTGGTCGGTGCCCGATTCGCGGCCCGCGCTGATCGAAAGCTGGATCGATTTGATCGTGACCGGGTTCGACTTGCCCAGCGCATGCGCGATTTCGGGGGTTGTGACGATGGCGCAGGCGGCCCCGTCCGACACGCCGCAGCAATCGAACAGCCCGAGCGGCGCGGCGATCATCGGCGCATTCAGGATCGTCTCCATCGACACTTCCTTCTTGAGGTGCGCCTTGGGGCTTTTGGTGCCGTTGCGGTGGCTCTTCCATGAAACATGCGCCATGGCGCGCTTAAGGTCTTCTGCGGGCATGCCGTAGCGCGCCTGATAGGCCGAGGCGAGCTGGGCGAAGCCGGCGGGGGCGGAGCCATTCGGTTGCCACATGCCGTTAAGCGTACCCTTGAACGGCACCGGCAAGCCGCCGTAGCCGCTATCCTTGAGCTTCTCGACACCGATGGCGAGAGCAATATCGACTGCGCCCGAGGCGACGGCATAGGCCGCGCCGCGCAGCGCTTCGGTGCCGGTGGCGCACATGTTCTCGACCCGGCTCACCGGAATGCCTTCCAGCCTGAGCGCCATCGCCACAGGAATGGCCGAGTTGCCGACATTCGCCTGATCCAGGCCCGAGCCAAACCAGGCCGCCTCGATCTGCTTGTGTTCGATCCCGGCATCGGCCAGCGCTTCGGTATAGGCTTCAACCAGCAGGTGCTCGGTGCCGACGTCCCAGCGTTCGCCGAACTGCGTGCAGCCCATGCCGATGATGGCGACCTTGTCTCGGATACCCGTGGCCATGATCAGTCTCCTTCCGGCGCCATCGGCACCGCTTTCCAGAAATAGCGCGAATTGTGGCGCTCATTGTCGATCGATTTGATCCGGTAGACCATGCGCAACCGCGACCCGACCTTAAGCAGGGCGGGATCGACATCGACATATTCCATCAGCACGCGGGCGCCGTTGGCGAAATTGACCAGACCGAAATAAAGCGGCGGCGAGAGAGAGAATTGCAGCCAGTCGGCGGTGAAGGAGGCGATGCTGGCAGGCTCATCAGCCAGCGACACGGGCGACAGCGCCTCGCTGGAACCACATTCGAGGCATTTGGCCAGCTGCGGAAACTGGATCGTGCCGCAGGCGGAACACTTGCCCGCAGTGAACGTCGCCAGCTGATCGGCGGCGCGCCATGCCTGGGACTGGGCGATCTTCTCGTTGTGTTCACCGCGCATCCCCCAGTCGAGTTCGAGGTTTCCGTGGAACGAAAGAATCTTGGTATAATGCGCCTCGGTCACGCCGCGCGCGACTTGTGCCGATACCGGGCGGGCGGATGTGTAGCCCTTGATCGCGTCCGTCGCCTCGAACACCAGCACGTCACAGCCCGCGCCGAATGTCACCAGCATGATCCGTTCGCCGGGCTTTGCCTTTTCGAGCGCCAGTGCCAGCATCATCAACCCATGCGCCGCACCGGTTTCGCCGCAATTGGCGGAAAGGTCGTCAGACACCGCTTCGGGACGGATGCCGGCCTTTTTGGCAACGGCCTCCGCGACTTTGCCCATCGAGGAGGGCAGGCAAAAGTGATCGATATCAGTGGGCTGGAGGTTGGTTGTCGAAAGTGCCGCCTTGATTGCCGGGGGAAGGATTTTGCCGAAGCCTTCCTCGCGAATCCAGCGGTCTTCCCAAAAATAGTCGTATTGATCGCCGGTGGCGCGGTAGTGATCGACAAACGTCACCGCACGGTTGGCATGGCCGATCAGTCGGGCAATCACGCCCTTGCTGCCGATCGTGATCGCTGCTGCACCCGCGCCATAGGCCATTTCCTGGGCGCTGGCGGGCTTGGCGTGACGCGCGTCGGACCCGACCACCAGCGCCGCGCCGCCGCGGTTGCTGAGCAGGGCATCGAGCAGCGCGGAGCTACCAGCCCGCAGCGAACCGGCATAATCGCGGGCGGCAACGTCGGGCCCAAGCCCCGCCGCAGCGGCGACCAGCGTGGCGTTCTGCAGATCGGCATAGGGCGGGGTGATGGAGGCAAAGGCAATCGCGCTTACGCCATCGAGGATCGCCCCGCGCGATGCCTCGACCGCCATGGTGACAGTATCTTCGTCCCAGTTCGCCAGCGCCCGGGCGCCCTTGCCGCGCAGCGACGGGAAGGCCCAGCTGTGCGCCGAGGCGATCGCCGCCCGATCGATCCGCAGGCGCGGAATATAGGCGCCGTATGAAGTGATTCCGCGTTCCATGTCTTGTCTTTCAGCCCAGTGGGATTTCGGTCAGTGGGATTTCGGTCAGTACGATTTTGGCAGGCCAAGGACCTTCTCGCCGACGAAGTTGCAGATCATCTGTTCCGTAACCGGCGCAATACGCAGCAGGATCGATTCGCGGAACAGGCGTTCGACCTGATACTCACGCGAATAACCCATGCCGCCATGGAACATGACCGCCCGCGTACAGGCATCGAAGGCGGCGCGTGCGGCGAGGAACTTGCCCGAGTTTGCCTCGGCCCCGCACGGTTTGCCCGCATCGTAGAGATAGCCTGCGCGCATCACCATCCAGAACGCCGATTCAAGGTACATCCAGCTTTCCGCCAGCGGGTGCTGGATGCCCTGGTTCATGCCGATCGGGCGGCCGAAGACGTGGCGGTCCTTGGCATATTGCGTAACCCGATCCAGTGCGCCTTTGCCGAGTCCGATGGCTTCGGCGGCGACGAGGATGCGCTCCGGGTTGAGGCTGTGCAGGATGTACCGAAAGCCCTTGCCTTCCTCGCCGATCAGGTCGGCGTCAGGGACGAAGTAGTCGTCGATGAACGTGGTGTTCGAATCGACCGCATTGCGGCCCATCTTGGGGATGCGGCGCACTTCGATCTGCGAATGGTCGAGGTCGGTGTAGAAGAAGCTCATCCCGTCGGTCGGCTTCTTGCACTGGTCCCTCGGCGTAGTGCGGGCGAGGATGACAATCTTGTTGGCGACCTGGCCGCTCGACGTCCAGATCTTGCGTCCGGTGATGCGGTAGCCGCCATCGACCTTGGTCGCGAAAGTCTTGATGCTGGTGGTATCGAGCCCGGCATCGGGTTCTGTCACCCCGAAGCAAGCCTTGTCGGTTCCGGCGATCAAGGGTTTCAGCATTCGTTCCTGCTGTTCGGGATTGCCGAACACCACCACCGCGTGCGGGCCGAACCGGTTCATGTGGATTGTCGAGGCCGCCGAATAGCCGCCGCAGCTATGGGTGATGGTGTTCATCATCACCGCCGCTTCGGTAACGCCGAGTCCGGCACCACCGACCTTTTCGGGCATGGTGATCCCCAGCCAGCCGGCTTCCGCCAGCGCGCCGTGGAACGCGTGCGGAAACTCGCCGGTCTGATCGAGATTCGACCAGTAATCATCGCCAAACCCGTCGCAGATGCGCTTGACGGCATCCTGGATCGACTTGTGGTCGTCGCTCAGTTCAATTTCCATTTTAATTCCCCGACCAAGGTGTTTGCATTCGCGGCTTGTTAGTAAACAGATTTACAAAGTCAATCGGCACCGAAACATCCCGCGGCTGCGGATTCCGGCTGTCTCGGGGGACGGTGAAATCCACTGGTGCTCTCCAGGATAAACACGATTGCGATTATTGTTTCTCAATAGTAAGCATTGTTACGAAGTCAATCAGTCCGCGCTTCACGCGTACAGCCAAGGAGACCGAGAGTGCCCGGATTGTGGTTCGATGAGTTGACCGTCGGAATGAAATTCGACCACCCGATCCGCCGGACCGTGACCGAAACGGACAATGTGCTGTTCACTGCGATGACCCA
>JANLQW010000296.1:0-3337 GCA_031368085.1 Novosphingobium sp.
GAGCAAAACCAGGCCACCGCCGAAATCGTCGATCCCGATACCGGCGAGATTACCACGCCCTGATAGGGAAGGACGCCGACGATATGCAAAGGGCCCCGATCGGGGCCCTTTGCATATCGCGACAGCGCATCATCACTGGCCTGCTTTTACTCCGCCACGCTGGCCTGGAATCCGACCGGCGTTGACAGCCGGCAAATTGGTCCCGCAGGCCGCCATCAGACCCGCCAGCGTGAACCCCTTGACCGCCGCAGCACCGATCGCTTCTCCGAGCCGCAATCCGGCTGCCTGACGCTGCGCCTTGCCCTGACGGCGGCGCATGCCCTTCATCGTGTCGCGGACCAGCGAACTCGAAGCAGCACTGGGTGCGCCGAGCAGGCCATGGACCGTCGCGAGCATCGCCGGACTGCGCGCCTCGAGCGCTTTGGTGAAATTAAGTTCGGCCACGGTGGTATCGTTATCGACCAGGCTGCCGAGGATGGACACGAACCGCTCGGTCGCCGCAGGTCCTGTCGCGGGGCGGCGTCGCGGCAGGTGAGATTCGCCGGGCGCGAACACCTTCTGATTTTCGATTTGCAAGGTGAATGGTTTGCCGCGAAGTGGCTGTCGCTGTTCAGCTGGTGCCACAATACCCGCTTCACGCCGACAGCGGAGTTCTCTGAAATTGCCATGACGTCCGAACCGCTCGGATATCATCGGTCAGTCAGTAACAGTCTGAGAGAGCCTCTCAGCGTGACGAACGACGAAGGGGCTCGCCGGACGCGCGACCTATATCGAGCTTCAGCCGGTGGGGCCGGAGGACGGGGCAGGGGCCAGCATCGGCTCTGATACCCTCTCGCTGCGTGGTGGTTTTCCGGACAGCCTGCTGGCCCGCGACGATGCGGCGAGCCTCGGTGGCGCAAGGCCTTCATCCGCTCCTTATCTGAAGCGCGATGTCCTCATGTTCGCTCCGCGGATGCCGTCGGCGACCATCGGCCGGCCGGGCGGTGACCGCTATCCTCTGCGCGACGGGGCGGAACTGATGCCGCTATTGCAAGCGATAGAGGAAGTCACACCGCATGGCGCCGTGTGCGGGGCCGATTGTGTCCCAGGAAACTTCTCACTGTTTATGATATTCTCTAGGCCGACATCTGCGGCATCTGGTCGGACCGCTGCCTTCCCGGCCAGCCCAGGTTTGGATCGTCCGGCCCGGTACGACGCAGCCACCAGGACCAATCCTCTGGCAAATTCGACAGGGGATCAGGCTCGTCGAGCTCACGCGCAGCCCAAAATGGCCAGTGCGGGTTCGCCAGGGCGGGGCGACCAAGAAGGACGAGGTCGATCTGTTCCTCCCGGATTGCACGGTCGGCTACCGCCGGTTGACCAAGGTTCCAGGAGACGCCGACGGGAATCCCGACCTCCCTGCGCACGCGCGCGCCGCGCTCTACCATGGCCGCGACCTCTGCCAGCGGATTCTTGTTCATAGCGTCGGTATTGAAGCCAAAGCTTATATCGGCGAGGTCGATGCCGTGGTCTTTCATGCGTTCGATTGCGAAGACTGCGTCGTCGAACTGTATGCCGTCGGCATGGAGATCGTCGGAGCCGAGGCGTATCGTCAGCGGCAGGCGCTCGGGCCAGACCGCGCGAACAGCATCAAGCGCTTCCAGGTGGAATCGCAGCCGACCGTCGAGGTCCCCGCCATAAGCGTCGAGACGCTTGTTCGCGAGCGGCGAGAAAAAGCTGCTGCCAAGATAGCCATGCGCAAAGTGCAGCTCGAGCCATTCAAACCCGGCTGCTTCGGCCCGACAAGCCGCATCCGCGTAGGCTTGATGAAGCGCAGCTATCTCGTCCACGGCGAGTTCGTGTACGGGAAGCTGTGACCGCCCGCCGTAGGGAATCGGCGAAGGTCCGCGCACCTGCCACCCGTCGGGATGATCGGGGTGGAGTTGCGTATTTCCCTCCCATGGCTTGGTGAGGCTGCCCTTGCGACCCGTATGGCCGAGCTGAATCGCTGGTACGCCGCCCATGTCCTTGATGATCCGCGTGACCCTGGCGAGACCTTCGATCTGGGCGTCGTCCCAGATCCCGGCGCAGCTGACGCTGGTGCGGCCATCGGGCGTAATCGCGATCTGTTCGGGAAATACCAGGCCGAACCCGCCCGCGGCGCGCGACCCCATCAGCATGACGTGAAAGTCCGTCATGCACCCTTCGACGGAGCGGTACATCGTCATCGGCGACATGACGATGCGGTTCCTGAGCGTGATGTCTTTCAGCGTATAAGGGCTAAACAGGTGGGGCATGACGGTTTTCGTTCCGGTTCCAAGACAAGCTCCACTGCGTAAACGCTGGCCGACTCCGGGGCGAGCGGAATGCTGGTCGAGATCCACTCCGTTCAAGGATGTATGTTGGTTATCGCGGATGCGGAGATCACAGGTCCTTGCAACTGTCGGCCTGGCAGTCACACCGAAACGGCGGTGCATCAGGAGCCCTGTTGCACCGGTCCAGAGGCGCCCCTACAACGGGCCCTGAGTGCAATCGGGAGAGAAAATTTGTTGTTTCACACGATGGTAGGATCGAACGACATCGAGCGATCAAAGCGCTTCTACAATGCGGTGCTCGGCGCCCTTGGCGCTGGCGAAGCGACGCTGAACGTGGCGGGCAGCGGTCACACCCGCCTCTTCTACCGAAACGAGGGTGGTACGAATTTTGTCGTCACGGAACCGATTAATGATGAGCCCGCGACTGTGGCCAACGGCAGCACAGTAGCCTTTTCATGCAGCTCACCTGAGCAAGTCGCGGAATTTCACGCCGTCGCGATCGCGAATGGTGGCACTTCAATCGAGGATTTGCCCGGGCCGCGCGAGACCGGGATGGGGAAAATCCACCTGGCCTATGTTCGCGATCCCGATGGCAACAAGCTATGTGGGATCCACATTCCCGGATAGACTCTGCTTAAAGCTGGCGATCGTGCGTTCCTGACGTTCCCACCGGTAGCCGTCGGTAATCCGGTCGCCAGACCCATACGGTGGTTTGCCCATGCCGCCTTCACTGGCCTGCGCCCTGCGCGGCGACACCAGCTTGGCGCTGCCCGAAAATGACGCGCTCGATCGATCTTGCGGTTAGGCAGCTTTGAACTATCGCCATCCGCAACCGGCCAGTCTGCAATCGGCCCCATTCCCGGCCGTGATGCGCGCCACTCTATCCTGAGAGAGATTGTATGAAATATCGGAAGCTCGGCGCCAGTGATCTCGAGGTCTCGGAAATCTCCCTTGGATCCTGGCTTACATACGGGGTCGGGGTAGCGGCTGACCAAACGCGCGCTTGCCTCGACCGTGCGTTCGATCTCGGCATCAACTTCATC
>JANLQW010000009.1:0-2844 GCA_031368085.1 Novosphingobium sp.
CGGCGGGAGAAGCCTATTCCAAATATATTCCCCTGTCGCTCGATCCGCCGCGCCACGGTCCCTATCGCAAGCTGCTGAACGAAGGGCTCAGCCCCAAGGCGATTTCCAGCCGGAAAGAGGCGATGCGCGGGCTGACGGTCGAATTGATCGAGGGGTTCCGGGCCAAGGGCCGGTGCAATTTTACCCATGATTTCGCCGAGCAGCTGCCGATCCGCATATTCCTGCGGCTGGTCGATCTGCCATTGGCAGATGCGCCCAAGCTCAAACACCTCGCCGATCAGTTCACCCGGCCCGATGGCAGCCTGACCTTCCTCGAAGTGGAGCAGGGCTTCAGCGACTATATAGGCCCGGTAATTCGCGAGCGACGCGGCGGCCCGGGCGACGATCTCATCACCCAAATGGTAAATCGCCAAGTCGAAGGCCGCGATCTCACGCAGGAAGAGGCAGAAAATCTGTGCACCCAGGCGCTGGTCGGCGGGCTGGATACGGTGGTCAATCTCCTTGGCTTCGTCTTCGCGCATCTGGCGCAGGATAGCGAAACCCGCCGCGCCCTGGCTTCCGATCCCCGAAAGCTGGACGATGCGATTCTCGAATGTCTCCGCCGCTTCCCGGTGGTGTCGGATTCGCGCGAGGTGATCGGCCAATGCGAATTCGGCGGCGTGACGTTCCGCTCGCGCGACATGGTGATGGCGTCGACCGTGCCGATCGCGCTGAGCGACCGGAGCAACCCCGAGCCGATGGAATTCCGCCTCGGCAGGCAGGCACGGCGCCAGTATCTCTTCGGCAAGGGCAGCCATACCTGCCCCGGCGCGCATCTGGCCCGCGTCGAGCTCAAGCTGGTGTTGGAGGAGTGGCTGGCCCGCATTCCAGAGTTCCGCCTTGCCGATGGTTGTGCGCTATCGTTCACCAGCGGCATTGTCGCCACGGTCGATCCGTTCGAGCTGGTCTGGGATGCCTGAACAGATCGGCAATTTCTCGCTCGAGATCGATTCTCACGGCGTCGCCCTGGTCACTTTCTCGCGCCCGCCGGTCAACGCGGTTTCGCTTTCGGTCTATCAGGATATTGGCGCGCTGGTCGACCGGATCGAGAGCGATGGCGTCGTCCGGGTGGTGGTGCTGACCGCCCCCGAAGATGCCCGTGCCTGGTGCGGCGGAGCGGACCTTAACGATTTCGTCGGCATCGATCCCGAAGGGCGCAAGCAGCGCTATGCTTTCATCAATGCCCAGCTTCCCCGCTTTTACCGCATGGATCGGCCGGTGATTGCGGCGATCAATGGCGCGGCGATCGGCATCGGCATGATCCTGGGCGCGCTATGCGACATGCGGGTGGCCGCCGAAGACGCCAGTTTCGCCTGCCCGGAAATCGATTACGGCCTGGTGGCCGGCGGCGCCGCGATCTTTGCCATGCTCAAGATGCCCGAAGCGAAAATCCGCGAAATGCTGTTTACCGGCGCCCGCTTCACCGCGCGCGAGCTGGAACCAACCGGCTTCTTCAACTACGTCCTGCCGCGCGCCGAGGTGCTGCCCAAGGCGCTGGCGCTGGCCCGCCAGATCGCCGTCAAAAGCCTGCCCTCGATCCGCGCCCGCAAGGTGGCCTCGGTCAATCTCGAAGGCCGTAGCTGGATGGATGCCTATCTCGATGCGCAGGCGCATTCGGGCATGCTGACGGCGGGCGCGGATGGCGCGGAAGGCGTGAAGGCGTTCCTGGAGGGGCGAACGGCGCGGATCGCTGACCAGTGATCAGCCGGCTGAAGGTTCGGCTGCGATCATGTCCAGCATCCGCTCGACGATATCGATGCTGGCTTTGGTCAGATTGCGCGGGCGCCGGTAGAGCAGCCAGGTAATGATCACCTGATTGACGCCGCCCAGCAGGATCGACGCTGTCTGGTACGAATTCTGTCCACGCGGCCAATCTCCCTCGCGCTCCCCTTGCCGGATCAGATATATCACGACGCGGGCGAAATCGTCGACCGAGTGGCGCAGATCGGTTTCACTGACAAACACGCTGGGCCAGATTTCGAGATAGAACAGGCGCGCCCATTCGGCATGCTCGCGGGCGAAATCGGCCGACATGGTGAGGTAGAGCACCAGCCTGTCGCGCGCGCCGGATTTGGCCGCGACGGCCAGCCGGTAATCTTCGAAAAAATCGGCCAGATGGTTGCGCGGCAGATCGTAGGCGAGATCTTCCTTGCTCTTGTAGTATTCATAGAGCGTCGAGGTGGAAATTCCCGCTTCGGCAGCGATGTCCGCGATGCGCGAGCGAGAAATTCCGTCCCGCGCGAAAACGCGCAACGCGGCGTTCAGGATCTGCTGTTCGGTGCGCTTGCTGCGATCCTGCTTGCGCTCGCTGGAGCGTTTGGGCCGGTGGGCGATGAAATCAAGAAGCGCATTCCATTCAGCCGCCGCGGCATCCGCATCCGCACCGGAAGCGGGGAGTGGTTCGACTGCGACGGCTTCTGGCATCTGTGGTTTCCGGTCCCAACTCGAGTTCTGATACACCCCTAACAGCTAACAACCTGCCGACCAAGAGTCGGTTTGATTCTGCTAATCTTGAAGGATAGTTGGACGAATCCGCCCCGCACCGGAAAAATCCCGAAAAACCGTCGAAAAATGTTTGACGATGAAAATTCGACCAACTAGTTTCACGGTCGGAGCAGAAGGAGAGCGATGGTGGCTGACAATCTGGCTTGTGCAGAAGCAATGATCGCGGCCTATAATGCGAAGGATTTCGCGGCGATGGAGGCGCAGATCGCGGCCGATGTCGATTTCGCTCATTTCAACAGGAATTTCGTCCTCACATCGCGAGACGAACTGCTGGGCGTGCTGCGCCAGTTCGCCAGCGAG
>JANLQW010000006.1:0-5144 GCA_031368085.1 Novosphingobium sp.
CAAGGCGAAGGACGATGCCGACGGGCAGGTGCGCGTGGCGCTGGAACTGGAATTCTGACAGGATCGATTGACGCGGCGAGCAGTCCGGGCAATTTTGGTGCCATGATTCTCGCCGGACCCACTTCGCAAAGCTTTATCTCACAGCGCCTGCGCATGAATTATGTCGACTGGGGCAATCCCGATGCGCCGCCGCTGATCCTTCAGCACGGCGGCCGCGACCATTGTCGCAGCTGGGACTGGGTGGCGCAGGCGCTGCGCGGCGACTGGCACATCATTGCCCCCGACCTGCGCGGCCACGGCGACAGCGCATGGTCGACCGACGGCCATTATGCGATGGACGCCTTTGTTTACGATTTCGCCCAGCTTGTGCACACGCTGGGCCACGATCAGGTAACGGTGATCGCCCATTCGCTGGGCGGCAATATAGTCACCCGCTACACCGGGCTGTACCCGGATAAGGTGCGCAAGCTGGTCAACATCGAGGGGCTTGGCCCCTCGCCGAAGGTTCGGGCAGAGATCGAGGCTGCCGGCATCGCCAACCGCCTGCGCGATTGGATCGCAGACAAGCGCAAGGCGGCCGGGCGCATGCCGCGCCGCTACCCTTCGCTCGAGGCCGCGTTTGCCCGGATGAAGGAAGAAAACAGTTTTCTCAGCGACGAACAGGCCCGCCACCTTACCGTCCATGGCGCCATCCGTAACGAGGACGGCACCTACAGCTGGAAATTCGACAATTACCTCAACCTCTGGCCGGTCGGCGACATGTCTTATTCTGAGCAGGAGAAGCTTTGGGGGGCGATCACCTGCCCGATGCTGCTGCTTTACGGCGCCGACAGCTGGGCCTCGAATCCCGAGCACGACGGGCGGCTGGCGCACTTCCCGACCGCGCGGGTAATCGAATACGAGAACGCCGCCCACTGGCTGCACCATGACCAGTTCGAGCGGTTTGTCGCTGAGATGAAAGAATATTTGTAACTCCTTACCCCTCCACCAGCATCTCTCTTAGCCTGCCTCGCAGCGCATCATCCACCCCCAGCACCTCGCGCAAATACCCGTCCACCGATCCGTAGCTTTCGCCAATCGCGGCGAAAGCCAACTCGAGATATTCCGCTTCTACGCCCATGATGACCTGCAAGGCTTCACCTTCCATCTGTCTGGCCATCGCCTTGAGTGAGTCTGCGCCTGCGGCAATGCGCGCCTCGACATCGCCCGCGGTGTTGGTCAGCACGTAATCCGCGATCACATCGTCGCAGCGGACGCCAGCAGCCAGCTGGACCATCGCCACGGCAATCCCGGTGCGGTCCTTGCCCGCCATGCAATTGACCAGGCTCGGCCCCCTGCCTTGCGCCAGTACGCCAAGATAGCGCCGGGTCATGTCAATCAGTTCAGGCCGAAAGGCGATCGCGCCATAATTGCGCTGCATGGCCTCACGGGTGGAGGCCGCATCGCGCCGTCCGCTGATCGCAGCCGCGGCCACATGCGGCGCGGCAATTCCTGCGGGATCGCCGCCGGTATGCACGATGGCGGCAGAGCCCGGCGGACGGCGGCAAGGATGGATTTCGCGCTCCTTCGACGAACGCAGATCAAAGATATCGGCAAGCCCCAGCTCGGTAATCTTCATCAGATCGGCATTGCTTGCCCCGTGATGC
The DNA here is from genome assembly GCA_031368085.1 of Novosphingobium sp. Lineage (GTDB taxonomy): Bacteria > Pseudomonadota > Alphaproteobacteria > Sphingomonadales > Sphingomonadaceae > Novosphingobium. The sequence goes on from JANLQW010000006.1 coordinate 1,647, forward strand.
TGGCCCGATCGCCACAACAGCCCACGCTTCAGCCGCCCGCCCCCGGCAACCGGATAGCCGCCGAAATCGCGGAAATTATGCACGCCCTCAAGCTCGAACACGCGATTGAATTTCATGACGCCATTCTGTCCGCACATCTTTCCGTTGAGGATACCAGTTGCCCGGGCGCAGAAGACCGTCCGGCGCCCGCGTCGAAACCAGGCTGCCGAAAGGTGCCTACACCGGTCAACCTCTATTGATAGAGTGGTCATTCTATTGCGAGGGAAAGTTGCGGTTTCGAGGCTATGTCACGGATTTCTCTCGCCGGCGATGCAAGGCATGCCAGCCGCAGCCAGCTTGCCTATCTCAACGGTAGCAGTATAGCCGCGCGCTTTGCTGGCATTGAACGGGCACTAATTTGGACGGCACGCCGAATCTGGACGGCAAGAGTTTCGCCCTGCGCGAGGCGATGCGGATAACCGATCCCCGGCACACGCCGGTACGCGGCGATCTTGCGGACATACGTTTCGCGGGCCGCTATTTCGTGCCGCACTATGCCGTGCCCCAGCCGCGGCGGGTCTGCAATGGGGGTGCACCGCTGCTGGCCGCCTCGCGCGACGACGCGGAGGTCCGCGAAATGCTCTCGCCGGGCTCCGCCTTCGCGGTGCTCGACATTGCCGGCACCTGGACCTGGGGCCAGGCAGGCGGCGACCATGGACCGGTCGGCTATGTTGCGCTGGACCGGCTGGAGGCACCGCTGTGACCCTGCGGGTGTTCATCGACGGCGCTGCCGGCACCACCGGGCTTGAGATCGCCGAGCGGCTGGAAGGTAGGGGCGACTTCGAGCTGATGGTGCTGGGTGAAGCGGAGCGCAAACAGGCGGGTGCCCGGCGCGATGCTTTTCACGCGGCGGACTTCGCCATCCTTTGCCTGCCCGACGACGCCGCACGCGAGGCGGTGGCACTGGCCGAGGGCTCGCAAGTGCGGATCATCGATGCGTCCAGTGCGCACCGGGTCGCGGAAGGCTGGACTTACGGCTTTCCCGAAGTCGTGGGTTGCGAGGCCGTGGCCTCGGCGGCGCGGATCAGCAATCCTGGCTGCTATTCGACCGGATTCATCGCCCTGATCGCGCCGCTGGTGCGCGCCGGGCTGCTGCCAGCCGACTGGCCCTACACAGTCAATGCGGTGTCCGGTTATTCGGGCGGCGGCAAGGCGCTGATCGCTAGGTTCGAAGACGATCCCGACATCGCCTTTCGCGCTTACGGCCTTGGTCTCGGGCACAAGCATGTGCGGGAAATGCAAGAACGCAGCGGCCTCAGCCTGCCCCCCCTGTTCGCCCCCTCGGTGGTCCCGGCGCATCGCGGGATGCTGGTGGAAGTCCCGCTGCCGCTTGCCGCGATGCCGCAGGCCGGCTCGCCAGATGCACTGCGGCTGTGCCTTGCCGACTTCTATGCCGGCAGCGCGCTGGTTACCGTGCACGAAGATATGCCCGACGAGTTGCTGCTGCGCCGCTCGATGAGCCCAAGCGACCGACTCGATCTTCATGTGTTCGCCGCCAGGGACGCGGGCCAAGCTCGACTGATGGCAATCCTCGACAACCTCGGCAAGGGCGCCAGCGGTGCCGCAGTGCAGAACCTCAACCTGATGGCCGGGCTGCCGGAGACGACCGGCCTGCGGCTTTGATGCCCAATTTTTTGGCAGGGCTTGAATGATTTATGGGCAAGACTCGGCGTTTCCAGCCAAACGCGAAGCAAGTTAGCATGCCGGCACTGCACACATGCCGCAAATCCGCTCTTTGCGGCGGCGTCACCTTGGCCTAACGGCTATCACTTGCCTTGGCACGATTCTTGATGGATTGGTGAAAGGCACCTGGATGACCAGCCCCGACACCCACGCGGCCGGCTCCCTGTGCAGGGGTTCGAAAAACCGTGAAGAAGATCGAAGCGATCATTAAGCCATTCAAGCTCGACGAGGTGAAGGAAGCCCTTCACGAAGTCGGCGTTTCTGGCATCACTGTGACCGAGGCCAAGGGCTTCGGGCGGCAGAAGGGCCATACCGAGCTTTACCGCGGGGCCGAATATGTCGTCGATTTTCTGCCCAAGGTGAAGCTTGAGGTTGTCGTGCCCGACAGCCTCGCCGAACGTACCGTCGAAGCGATCGCAGCGGCGGCGCAGACCGGGCGTATCGGCGACGGAAAGATCTTCGTGATCCCGGTCGAAAGCGCGCTGCGCATCCGCACCGGGGAACGAGACGACGACGCTATCTGACACCTCTCCTCCCGATCCCGAGCTGGTCGCGTGAAGGAGGGAGTGGCGGGGCTGGACCGAGCGGGGGCAAGGTCCATTCCCAATCCAATAAAACTACCCCTAACCCTCGCCGCCCGCCCGGGCGGCAATCCGGAGAAATAATACAATGGCCAAGGCAAAGGACATCCTCGCGCGCATCAAGGAGGAGGAAATCGAATGGGTCGATCTGCGCTTCACCGACCCCAAGGGCAAGTGGCAGCATCTGACCATGGTCGCCGCGCTGATCGGCGAGGACGAACTCGATGACGGGCTGATGTTCGACGGTTCCTCGATCGCCGGCTGGAAGGCGATCAACGAATCCGACATGATCCTCAAGCCCGACCTCGACGCGGTCTATATAGATCCGTTCAGCGCAACACCGATGTTGATCGTGGTCTGCGACATCGTCGAGCCTTCGACCGGCGAACTCTACAGCCGCGATCCGCGATCCACCGCCAAGCGCGCCGAGGCTTACCTGAAGTCCTCCGGCATCGGCGACACCATTTATGTCGGCCCCGAAGCCGAATTTTTCATCTTCGACGACGTCCGGTTCTACGACGGCTATGACGGCAACGGCTACCGGATCGACGACATCGAGCTGCCGACCAACTCCAACCGCGAATATGACGGCGGCAACCTCGCCCACCGTCCGCGCGCCAAGGGTGGCTATTTCCCGGTAGCGCCCGTCGACAGCTGCGTCGATATCCGCGGCGAGATGGTCTCGACGATGATCGAGATGGGCCTGCCGTGCGACAAGCACCACCACGAAGTCGCCTCGGCCCAGCACGAACTTGGCCTGACCTTCGGCACCCTGGTAGAAACCGCCGACCGCATGCAGGTGTACAAATACGTCGTCCACCAGGTTGCCCAGGCTTACGGCAAGACCGCGACCTTCATGCCCAAGCCGATCAAGACCGACAACGGCTCCGGCATGCACACCCACATGTCGATCTGGGAAAAGGGCAAGCCGCTGTTTGCCGGCAATGGCTATGCCGGGCTCAGCGACATGTGCCTCTATTTCATCGGCGGCATCATCAAGCACGCCAAGGCGGTCAATGCCTTCACCAACCCGACGACCAACAGCTATAAGCGGCTGGTTCCGGGCTATGAGGCGCCGGTGCTGCTCGCTTATTCGGCGCGCAACCGTTCGGCCTCGTGCCGCATCCCCTATGGTGCCGGCGACAAGGCCAAGCGCGTCGAAATCCGCTTCCCCGACGCGATGGCCAACCCCTCC
>JANLQW010000094.1:0-1755 GCA_031368085.1 Novosphingobium sp.
CGGTGTGCAGCCAGCCGTTTGCGTCGAGCGCATCAGCGGTCTTTTCAGGCGATCGATAGTAGCCGCTCATCACGCAATAACCGCGCACCAGTATTTCGCCGATGGTATCGGGCGGCAGGGACTCGCCCGTGCCGGGATCGACGATCCTTACCTCGACGCCGGGTACGGGTTTGCCATGGCTGGTCGCGCGCTGTTCGGGTGTTTCATCCGGGCCGCACAGGGCGAAGATGCCGGCCGTCTCGGTCATGCCGCAGGCCTGCATGAACTCAACCTGCGGAAACAGCGCCTGCACCCGCTCGACCAATGTTTGCGGGCCAATCAGCAGCGCCTTGCGCAGACTGGCAAGCCGTCCGGTGTGAAATTCAGGATGGTCAAGCAGGGCCTGGAGGATCGCCGGAAACCAGGGCCAGGCCGCTGTGGCCCGCTCTTGCTCCATGAGATCGAGCGCGCGTCCGGCATCGAACACGACATCGGTAAGATAGGTTCCGCTGGTTCCGATAGAGCCGAGAAAAGGCGCAAATGAGCCGATGTGGTAGAGTGGCCCGCCACCCCAGGTAACATCGTGCGCGTCGCTGCGGAATCGGCGGTCGGCCCGTTCGACCGGGCCGCGCGTCAAGGCCTCATGCGTCAGCATGCAGCCTTTGGGGTTTGCGGTGGTGCCCGAGGTATAGATGATGATCGCGGTATCGCGAACTTTCGTGCGGCGCCTTTCCTCGTCCACTTGCTCCGGCAGAACCGCCATCGCGGCCGTGGCGAAATCCTCGCGGCTGGTGAAGCCGGCAGGCGCATCGCCTTCGAGCAGCACGATGCGGCGCAGCTTCGGCGCTTCCGGCAAATCGAGCGCGCCGTCAGCGGCTGCCAAAGCCAGCGATGGCAGCGCACCAAGCAAGCTCTCGCGAAAATCGACAAAGGTGGTGTCGGCCGCGGTTGTCAGGATCAGCGACAGGTCGGCGTTTTCGACAATGAAGCCCAGCTCATTGCTCTTGTGCCGGGCATTGAGCGGCACGGCGACGCAGTTCGCCAACGCCGCGCCGAAAATCGCCGCTGCCAGTTCCCGGCTGTTGTTCGCCAGAATGCCGATATGCGAGCGCGGGGCAATGCCAAGGCTGATGATGCCCCGGGCAACGTCGACAGCCGCATCGCGCAATTCGACATAGGTGAGCGCAAAATCGGGCAGGACCAGCGCCTTGCGATCGGGGTGGCGCGCCGCGCTGCGAACCAGCAGATCCGCAAGGCTGCAAACTTCCGACCAGTCGCCAAACGCCATCAACTTGTCTCCCGACACCCTTCTGGCGCTTTTGCCAGAGGATGCAAAGCCGCTTTACCGCTGTCAACGCAAGAGCTGACCCATCATCGGTTACGCCGCATTCGGCATTGACAAGAGGCGCTTCGATTACCTATCAACGCCAGTGTTGATAATTGAAGTTCTGAGGATTCATAAGGTCATGAAATTCCACCTCATGCAAACGGGCGTCGTCGGCAGGCGGCATGAGATCGAGGCCGGCATGGCCGGGCAGCGCAAGGACCTGTATCAGCGTTTTCTCGAAGAAGTGAAAGGCTATGTCGAACTTGCCGACGACCTCGGCTTCTATGGCTACTGCCAGCCCGAACATCACCTCCAGATCGAAGGGTTCGAGGCCAATAACCATCCGGGAATGTTCAGCCTGTTTGTCGGTCAGCATAGCAAGCGGATGAAGGCGGGAATCATGGGTTATACCATGACGACGCACAATCCGGTGCGCGTGGCCGAAGAGA
>JANLQW010000124.1:0-3545 GCA_031368085.1 Novosphingobium sp.
AGTGGAGCCGATCTGTTGCCGGCTTTTACAATTTTGACAGTGCGATTTATCAATGGCAACGGTGGTGTCGAAAGTCCACTAGCTCTTGGCGGACAGGCTCGCTCCCGGACAAATTCCGGCGAGAACCATGTCCGCGAAAACGGCGGCGATGTCCGATGCTTTGGTCGCGCCTTCCGGATTAAACCAGCGATGGCTCCAGTTGCACATGCCCAATATGCCCGCCGCCAGGATTTTGTCGCTGCCGTGGGAGACAAATAGGCCGGCAAGTCTTCCTTCACGAATGATGCTGACCACCGCTTTGTCGAAGCGATTGTTCAAATTCAGAATTTCCGTACTCCATGCCGATTGGTCGATGGTCAAGCGGCTGATATCCTGTTCCAGATAAACGAAAAGATAAGGATAATCCCGCTCATATGACGCAAACAGCGATTTGATGAGCTTGCGTAGTTTGATGTCAGGCGTAGCTTCCAGCGCCGCAATAGCCTCGGCAGTGGCAACATTGTTCGCAGTGGCCACATTGACCATCTCGCGAAATAATTCCTGCTTGCCTTTGAAATAATAATAGAGCGTCGCGCGATCCATGTTGGCGCGCCGGGCAATCTCGTCAACCGTGGCATTTTCGTATCCAACTTCTTTGAAGAGAGTGGCGCCAATCTTCATGATTTCCAAGCGCTTTGCCGCTCTTATGGAAACCTTACCCATATCTTGCCTTTCGTTGTGAGGGGCTGGTCACAGGACAGGAATTTTAACTACCCAGCTGGTCGATTTGGGCCGACACACCGCATGTCGAACCAAAAACGACAAGCGGCCGAGTGTGGGTGTTAATCAACATCGCCGTTGACATTGATTCTCTCTTGTTCAGATTGACGTCACAAACAAGCTGAAAAATGCAGATAAAAGTGCCAATGGCCGTCTGACTGGTACCAAGCGCGCCAAAGGAGAAGATTTCATGGCCCAAGGCCGTCTGGAAGGAAAAGTGGCTATTGTCACGGGGGCGGGCCACGGTATTGGCCGCTGCGAAGCAATGGCCCTCGCCGAACAGGGTGCCAGTGTCGTAGTCGCCGACTTCGGGTCCAATCCGGAAGGCGTCAAGCTCGCGGATCTGGTCACGGTAGAAATCATCGCGCACGGCGGCAGCGCCATTGCCGTCACGGAAGACCTCAGCTGTTCCGAAGGCGCGAGGAAAACGATCGAAGCGGCCATCGACGCATTTGGCGGCCTCGATATTCTCGTAAATAATGCAGGCATGCGGGGCGGCAACCCGGTCGACAGGCTGACGGACGAGCAATGGGACCTTGTTGTCGGTAGTCACCTGAAGGCTAGCTTTTTGACCATCAAATACGCGGTACCACATCTTCGCCATCGCGGCGGCGGGTCGATAATTAACACCGGGTCCGAGGCCGGCCTGGGTATGGTTTTCAATTGTGCTTACGCGGCGGCGAAGGAGGGCATCGCGGGTTTGACCCGCAGCATTGCGCGTGAACAGGGTCGGTTCAATATCAGATGCAATATGATCCGGCCGCGCGCGACAGCAGGGGGCGTAGGCGGCGGCGACTGGTTTCTGAAGAACCTCGCCGGAACCTGGAAGCCGTTGCTAGATTTGCTCGGGCAATACTGGATTGGAAAACGTGGCATGGCACGGTGGGACAAGGCGGCCACCCCCGCCTCGGTGGCTGCATTGGTAACCTGGCTGTGCACGCCAGCCGCGTCCAACATCAATGGCCAGGATTTCTTTGTTGGAGGCGATGAGGTGGCTATACTGACACCGCCGATTTTCTCCGCGAGCCTGTTTCACGATGGGGACTGGACGCTTGACGCGCTCGACGAATTCGCGCCGACGATCACGGGATCGCTCGTCGATCACTTTCAGGTGCCAAATCCGTTCGCCGACCTAGACATTTGACGAGACCGCCGGTCCAAAGCTCAAGGGGTAAGCGAAGTGACATATGAGTGACGTCAAGGTGCTTGGTGTCGTCGGCGCAGGTCCGATGGGTGCGGGGATCGCGCAGATCGGACTGACGGCGGGTCTGCAGGTTATTCTGTTCGATCTGAGCGCGGAGGCACTGGACAAGGCGCGCCGCGACGTCATGGCGCGCATCGCCCGCCTGGCAGAAAAGGGGCAGCTTCCCGAAGGTGCGGTTGCCGACGCCGAATCGCGGCTGGTGTTGGCCCGGGAGCTTGCTGCGTTCGCCGCTGCCGATCTGGTTATCGAGGCAATTGTTGAGCGGCTGGAGCCAAAGCAGAAGCTCTTTGCGGAGCTTGAGGGAATTATCGCCGCGGATGCCATCCTCGCCTCCAACACCTCGTCGCTGTCGATAGCCGCTATTGCTTCGCACTGTACTGACAAGAGCCGGGTCTGCGGTCTGCATTTCTTCAACCCGGTGCCCTTGATGAAGCTGGTGGAAGTGGTCGTTGGCCCGTCGACCAGCGCCGATGTCACCGAACGTGCAATCGCCTTCGCCAAGTCGATCGCCAAGGTGCCGGTGACGGTGAAAGACGGGCCCGGGTTCCTCGTCAATCTGCAAGGCCGGGCCTATATTACTGAGGGGCTGGCGGTGGTGCAGGAAGGCGTCGGCGATCCCGCGCAAGTGGACCGGATCATGCGCGAGGGTGCGAGCTTCCGCATGGGTCCGTTTGAACTGATGGATCTCACCGGCATCGACGTGAATTATCCTGTCACCGGTTTCATCCACGAAGGCTACCAATATGATCCCAGGCTGAAGACGACGCCGCTGCACCGGTTGATGGCCGATGCCGGGCGCTTCGGGCGCAAGACCGGGCAGGGTTTTCATGATTATGGCGAAGGCGCCGCGCCGCCCCATGTAGCGCCCGCGCCAAGCGGGCGCGTCCTGCGCCCCCACTTCGCCGAAGCCTCGCCCCATTGGGCCAAGCTGGGCGACATCGAGGCGGGCGAAGACGTCACGCTGGTCGCGCCGATCGGCGAGGATTGCGCCACGGCTTGCGTGCGCCTCGGACTCAATGCGAAGACGACCGTAGCGATCGATTTCACCGGCGCGGATCGCCGCCACCTCACGGTCATGGCTGCGGTCGGCGGCCGGACCAAAGCGGAAGAGGTGGCTGACTGGCTGCGCGGCTGCGACTTCACCGTCGAAGTAATTGCCGATTCCCCCGGATTCGTCCTCCAGCGCATCCTCGCCATGATTGCCAATCTGGGCTGCGAACTGGCGCAGGTCGGCGTGGGAACGCCCCCCGATATCGATACTGCCATGAAGCTGGCGCAGAATTACCCGCTCGGCCCGCTCGAATGGGGGGAGAAGCTTGGAGTGGGCACGACCTATACGATCATGTGCCAGTTGCAGGCCATTACCGGTTCCGACCGCTACCGCCCGAGCCTGTGGCTGCGCCGCCGCGCGCAGCTTGGCCTGCCCATTCACATGGCGGATGCATAATACCAACGGCCCTATGAGTTGACGCACTGGAACCATTCCCGGCTTGTGATGGATTTGATGGTATCGGGGAGGTCGATGAGATCGTTCCAAGCTTTGCAGCAGGCGGTGACGATGGTTTCGTAGGTCTCATAGGCC
>JANLQW010000143.1:0-7357 GCA_031368085.1 Novosphingobium sp.
AGGTCTCGAACATCGCCCTGATCGTCGGCGGCTATTACCTGTTCGACGCCGGCAAGATCACCATGGGCGCGATCATCGCCATCGTCATGCTGTCTTCGCGTTCGCTCGCGCCAGCCGGACAGCTGGCCTTCCTGCTGACCCGTGGTCAGCAGGCGCGCCAGACGCTCGCCTCGATCCAGCTGCTGTGGGACGGTGATGACGAACGCCGGCAGGGCAGCGCCTCGCTGACCCCGGAAGTGCGCTCGGCGAATATCCGCTTCGACAATCTCGAATTCACCTACCCCGAGGCGTCCTCCCCTTCGCTGACCGGCATAAATATCACCATCGCGCCGGGCGACCGGATCGCGGTGATCGGCCGGGTGGCGTCGGGCAAATCGACTCTCGGCCGGGTGCTGTGCGGCCTTTATCGGCCGACCGGCGGCGCGATGCTGATCGACGGGATCGACAGTCAGCAGTTCCGTCCGCAGGATCTGCGCACCGCCTTCCGCTTTGTCGGTCAGGATGCCAGCCTGTTCAGCGGCACGATCAAGGACAACCTCTCGCTCGGCGCGGGCGTAGTGGACGACGAGGACCTGCTCGCGGCACTGCGCCATGTTGGCGCGGATCAGTTTCTGTCGAAAGATGCCGGCGGCTTCGACCGGCCAGTCGGCGAATCGGGCAGCCGGTTGTCAGGCGGCCAGCGGGCCTTCCTCACCCTTGCCCGGGCGCTGGTCAATCCAGCCAAACTGCTCTATCTCGACGAGCCCACCGGGGCGATGGACAGCGACACCGAGAAACTATTCGTCGAGCGACTGTCCCAATCCCTGACGCCTGACCAGACAATGGTGATTTCCACCCACCGGCCGGCACTTTTCAGTATCTGCAACCGGTTAATCGTCCTCGACAGGGGCCGCGTCGTCGCGGATGGTCCCCGTGATGCGATCATCGCATCCAGCGGATCAGTAGCAAGGCCCTAACATGCAGGACGCACCCACTCTCGATCTCGGCCTGGATCAAGCGGCGCCGTCGCTGCGGAGCAAGCTGGGACTGTACCCGCGCAAGACCATGCTCATCCTGGCCCTCATCGGCCTGATCATGCTCTCGGTGGCGATTGTTCCGCGCGCCCTTGCCCGCTTTGGAGCGGAGAACGAGCCGCTGGTCCGCATTTCGTTCGATCGCTTGCGCGAAGTCTCCGCCATGAGCGTCGATGACAAGACGCAGATCCTGGTCGAGGGACTGGCGGCGCAGCAGAAGAATGCCGAAATCCCGATCTCCGGCCTGCCGGTCGAGGCGGTGCGCGGCTTCCGTTTCGGCGCGGTCTCGCCTGACACCTATGGCACCGCGCTGACCTGCCTGACCCAGGCGGTCTATTACGAAGCGGCGAACGAGCCGATGCAGGGCCGCCGCGCGGTGGCGCAGGTGGTGCTCAACCGGATGCGACATCCGGCCTACCCCAAAAGCGTCTGCGGCGTTGTCTACCAGGGATCCGAGCGGCGCACCGGCTGCCAGTTCAGCTTCACCTGCGATGGCTCGCTGCTGCGCTCTCCCACCGCGATGAGGTGGCGCGAGGCGCAGGCTGTCGCACGCGCGGCGCTGGCCGGCGAAGTCGAGCCCAGCGTCGGCACCGCGACCCATTATCACGCCGATTACGTCCTGCCGAAATGGGCTTTCAATCTCGGCAAGATCGAACAGCTTGGCCGGCATATCTTCTACCGCTTCACCGGCGGCTGGGGCCGGTCGGGCGCATTCACCGGACGCTATAGCGGGTCCGAACACATTCCTCAGCTCGACTTTGCGGCCTTGCAGCTGCGCGCGTTGGCCAGCGTCGCCAGCGCCGAAACGCAAGTGTTGGTTCCGGGCCTGACCGTAGTGCATGACGTGAGCGACCGCCATGCGCCCAGCGATGTCGCCGGCCGTATTGATGTCACCAAGCCGTGGCGACTGTCGATCCCCGATCCTGTCGCCGCCAGTTCTCGCTACCGTGAGGCGCTGGGCGAACCCGTGCCCCCACCTAGCCATTCCGCCGATATCGCCGCCGCCGATCCGGCACCGATCAACGGTGACAGCCAGTTGGCGGGGCTACGATGAGGCTGGGTGATCGGCTTGGCATTGCCGACTGGGATGCCAGCCGGCGGCTGATTGTTCTCTGCGCAGCGGCCATGCTGCTGGCAATTCTATGGGGCGCCGTCGCTACGCTCGAGGAAGTAACCCGCGGGCTTGGCAAGGTTGTGCCCTCAAGCAAGGTCCAGCTGGTCCAGGCGGCGAACCCGGCAACGGTAACGGCGATACTGGTTCGCCCAGGGCAGCTGGTGAAACAGGGGCAATTGCTCGTCCGGCTGGACGATTCGCAGTCCTCCTCCGCGCTGGGACAGCTCGAAGTCGAAAACCAGCGGCTGACCGCGCGGGCGTCGCGGCTTGCCAACGAAGGCAGTGGCGGAAGCGGCGGCTGCGGCCTTGGCACTGCTTGCGCGGACGAAACTCAGCTCGCCGCGATGCGTCAGGCGACCGCGCGCAGCCGCGAAGCCGGGCTCGCGGCTGCGATCGAGCAGCGTCGGCGCGATCTGCAGGAAGGCCAGGCGACAGCCGGCGCGCTGGAGAACAGTTCGCGGCTGGCGCAGCAGCAGGTCGATATGCTGACGCCGCTGGCGGCAAAGGGCATCGTCCCGCAAACCGAATTGCTTACCGCCCGGCGCGAACTGGTGGATGTCCAGGGGCGGCTGTCGGCGGCGCGGCAGGGCATTGGCCGGGCAGCGGCGGCGATCAGCGAGGCGCAAGCCCAGTTCAGCCAGGCGCGGTTCGATTTTCGCCAGCAGGCGCTGAATGAACGCAGCGAGGTGGCGACCAAGCTGGCGGTCAACCAGGAAACCATCAAGGGTGCCTCGGCCCGGCTCGATCGCAATGAACTGCGCGCGCCGGTGACGGGTCTGGTCAACGATATCGTGGTGACCACCGTGGGAGGCTACGTCAATGCCGGCGAAAAGATCATGCAGGTCGTGCCGATCGGCGACAAGCTGCTGGTCGAGGCGCGCGTCGCGCCGAAGGACATCGCCTTCATCAAGGTTGGCGACCGGGCCAACGTCAAGATCACCGCATATGATTTCTCGATCTATGGCGGCCTTTCCGGCCGGGTGCGCAACATCAGCGCCGACAGCATCTACGACGAGGTCGAACGGCAGGCCTATTACAACGTGATGGTCGAGACCGACCGGGCGTTTCTATTCAAGAATGGCCGGCGGCTGCCGATCATGCCGGGCATGATCTGCGACGTCGAGATCATCACCGGCAGCAAAAGCGTGCTCGCCTATCTGATGAAGCCGGTGCTGCGCGCCTTCGATGAGGCGCTGACCGAGCGGTAAATCTCAGTACCCGTGCAGCCATTTCCCCGCCGAACTGTATGACAGGATCGGCCGGTAATCGTAGCTTTCGCGCGCGTCGAGCAGCTGATTGGTCGCATTGTCGAGTAGCCAGTGCTTGCCGTCCTGTTTGACCACCAGCACCGCGTGATCGGCGTGGCGGGTGAGATCGCGGGCGATGGTCAGATAGATGTCACCGCGCGGGACGCCCAAGGCGACGAGCAGCTGCAGCTTGGCGATGGCGATGTCCTCGCAGTCGCCCGCACCGCGGCGCAGGGTTGACTGCGCGTCGGCCCAGTAATCGGCCTTGCCGTAGAGCGCCTGATCATCGACGTAGCGGATATGCGCATTGGCCCAGGCGTTGACCGCCGCGAGATTGGCGGTGCTGTCGCCCGGCGTCATGCTGCGCGCCAGCGCGGCGGTGAGTGCGTTCGGCAGGCGGCCCCGGCTGACACGTTGCCACTGCGCATCGAAGGCGGTCCTGCTCACGGGCAGGCGCTTGCTGGCGAGAAAATCTTCGCCCCCCAACGGCATCTGCCCCAGTCCGGGCTTGAACGCGAAGCTGCCGCCTTGGGGAAGCACGAGCTTCTGGCAACTCGTGCCGCCCGCGCCCGGTGTCATCGCAGGGCCCCCCAGCGTGCCATCTGCGGCCAGCATCGCGCTGGCAGCGGGTGAGGACTGCTGCTGGGCAATCAATTCGAGCCGGCTGAGACGGCCGCCCAGAATCGCTTGCGCCTTGCTGGCGCCGTGCAGGCTGGCCATTCCGGCAGTAGCCGTGCCAAACGCGGGCTGCAGCGAAGCTGCGCATTCGCCCGCCAGGCCGATGCCGGCCAGCAGGACTGTGCTGGGCATCAGCGCGAGGCCTGGGGCTGCGGATGCAACACTGCTCAGGCCCAACTGGGCACAGGCCATGCTGGCCAAGGTGAATAGAAGACGCCGTGTTTCCATGGCGTCCAGTTTCGCGGGCTTTGTGTAAAGCCAGGTGCAGAAGAATGGTTAAGCAATCTGCACCTATTTTAAGGCAGTTACCGGCACACCAGCCGTCCGCAGTTCGGCTATGCCGGCGCGCCAACCGGCGGGGCTTGCGGGGGCAGCGGTGCTTCGTCCTTCAGCGTGTCGAGATGCATCCAGCGCTTCACCACCGGCGATACCAGCAGCACAACCACGCCGATCCCGATCGCCACCCAGCCGATCTGACCATAGATCGACAGTGTCAATTCTTTCGACATGGTGCCGCTCTCCCCGCCCGTCGCCTCGCCGATCTTGCCGGCGACAAAGCCGCCGACTGCACTCATGTAGAACCACGCGCCCATGATGAAGCTGCTAAGGTGCAGCGGCGAAAGGCGGGCCATGGCGGAAAGCCCGACCGGCGAGAGGCACAGCTCGCCGGTGGTGTGCAGCAGATATATCAGGAAAATGAAGATAACCGGCGTCAAAGCGGCGGGACCGACCGACGCCGCTCCCCAGACGAACACCAGAAAGCCAAGCCCGACCTGCAACAAAGCCAGCCCGAACTTGGCCGGGGCCGAAGGTTCGAGCCCGCGCGCGCCGAGCCATTGCCAGGTGCCGGCGAACAGCGGTGCCAGCAGCACGATGTAGATCGGGTTGATCGACTGGAACAGCGAAGTCGGCACGCCTGCGCGGTCGGCATAGCGGTCGGTATAGAGATTGAGGCTGCCGCCGGCCTGTTCGAACAACCCCCAAAACAGGGGATTGAGCGCGATCAGGAACAGGATCGCGAACATCCGCTCGCGCGGCTCCTTGGGCAGCTTGAACGCCTCATAAAGCGTGTAGCCAAGCAAGGCGATGCCGCTGACGATAAGCAGGTTCTGGATGACGTTTTGATACTGGATCAGCATCCAGATCGTTGCAACCGCCGCGACGCCGACCCCGTAAAGGGTGAATTCGCGTTGGCGGGCCAGCGCGGCCGGCGGCTCGCCGCGCCCTCTTAGCGAAGGCCGACCGACGACAAAAATTATCAGCCCCAGCACCATGCCGATGCCGGCCAGACCAAAGCCCCAGGCCCAGCCAATCGTCTCGCCTAGATAGCCGACCAGGATGGTGCCCAGCGCGGCGCCAACATTCACGCCCATGTAAAAGATGGTGAAGGCGGCGTCGCGGCGCACGTCGGTCATGCGGTAGAGCTGGCCGACGATCACCGAGATATTGGCCTTGAGGAAGCCAGAGCCGACGATGATGAAAGCCAGTGCCAGCCAGAACACGTTGATCGTCGGATCGTCCGGACCGCCGCCGCCCTCGACCGCCATCAGGCCGTGGCCGAACGCCAGCAGGACACCGCCAAACAGAACCGCCTTGCGCTGCCCCAGCCAGCGGTCGGCGATCAATCCGCCGAGCACCGGGGTGATATAGACCAGGCTGCCGTAGGCACCGTAGATCAGGTTTGCCTGGCCGTCTCCGAACAGCCAGTGCTTGGTGAGATAGAGAACCAGCAGCGCGCGCATGCCGTAATAGGAAAAGCGCTCCCACATCTCGGCGTAGAACAGCACGAACAACCCGCGCGGATGACCCAGGACGTTCTCGCTCTTGCGCGCGGCGATGACCCCGCCGGCGCCAAGTAGAGCGAACAGGGCAATAGCGGCGATCGCGGCAATCCAGTCACCCTCGTTCCAGCCTGCCATGTCTTTCATACGCGCGGTCTCCGATGGGGCGAGCTATTGCGAGCGATACAGGAGGCAGCAAGACTATCGGGAAATTTCCCATGTTCAATCGCGGAAATTACAAATGACCGTTCTGCATGTTGCAGCAGGCCGCTGCTGCTGACCGAGCGTCCTGTTTCCATCCGGCACTATTCGGCGCAACGCAAGCGAACCAATGGATTAGACGTTGCGAAGGTAGAATAATTCTGTCAGCTTCTCGCATAGGTGGGGAGTCGCCGGTGCAGGGGCACCACGTCGGCCTGCGCCCAGGGTGGGAGAAGCTGGCATGATCCGGTCAGAGCTGTTGCAGCTGTTAGCGAAGGAAAATACTGATTTGCGCGCCGAGGATATCGAGCGCGTAGTCGGAACGTTCTTCGACGAGATCGCCGCGCGGCTAGCGCATGGCGGCAGGGTCGAACTACGCGGCTTCGGCGCCTTTTCCACGCGGGAGCGCGATGCCCGCAGGGGGCGCAATCCGCGCACCGGCGAAGCGGTCGATGTGCCTGGCAAGCGCGTGCCCTTCTTCAAGCCCGGCAAGGAAATACGGGTCCGCCTCAACGGAACCTGAGCACCCACTGGAACCGCTGCCCGAGTGGCCAGTGGCCCGTATCCCCTATCATTCTACACCCTTGGCGGCGCGCTGGGCTTGACCTATAGCCGGCCTTGGCATTGCGGGCGTGGCGGAATCGGTAGACGCAACGGACTTAAGCCAAATTGAGTGCTCGGGGGGAAACCCGCGATGCAGAACTGCTCAAATTCGGGGAACCCTGTCAGATGGCGATCCCGAGCCAAGCCGCAGCGTGAAAGCGCTGCGGAAGGTGTAGAGACTAGACGGGCAGCACCTACCCTTCGGCCCGGCCGGAGCATGGTGAAGGGATAGTCCAGACCACAAACGCCCCAGCCCGATCAAGGGTGACGGGCGGCGGTGAAAACCGTAGCTGGTACGAAAATCCGTTGGGCTTTTGCCCGTGTGGGTTCGATTCCCACCGCCCGCACCATTCTTTCGCACATGATTGCCAAGTTGCGTTGAGGGGAACTCATAGGCCCCTCCCATGAAAGGGAGGGAAGTTGAGTCGACGGTAATGCTCGTTGGCATCAGTCCACCCACGCAGCTTTGAGTGTGCGATCGAGGGCCAAATTCAGCGACAGACGCGTTCGATCAAAATCGCATTCACTTCTCCCGCCCGTTCAAGATGGGGCAGGTGACCAGCCGCCTCGATCCATCGGACCTGGAACCCGGGCGGCAGCGCGCTTTCGTCCGGTCTTCCAACGATCCGGTCATTCTTCGAGGCTATGATCAGGACGCCGCCGGGGCGTTGAGCAAGTGCCGCCAGATCGGCCTGCAAGGCAACTCGGTCCGCGACACCC
>JANLQW010000152.1:0-4121 GCA_031368085.1 Novosphingobium sp.
GTGCGCGCCTTGCCGATCGGCAGAACCCAATCGTCGATTTGAGGCACCTCGAAGCTGCGCCCGTACACCAGCTCGTTTTCGAGGAACACCACCGGATCGTCGCTGCGGATCGCGGCCTTGAGCAGGCCCTTGGCATCAGCCGCATCGAACGGCGCGATCACGATCAGGCCGGGGACACTGGCGTACCACGGCGCATAGTTCTGGCTGTGCTGTGCGCCGACGCGCGTTGCGGCACCGTTGGGTCCGCGGAACACGATCGGGCAGCGCATCTGGCCGCCCGACATGTAGTTGGTCTTGGCCGCCGAATTGACGATATGGTCTATCGCCTGCATCGCGAAATTGAACGTCATGAACTCGACGATCGGCCGCAGTCCGCCCATCGCCGCGCCAGTTCCGATGCCGGCAAAGCCGTATTCGGTGATCGGTGTGTCGATCACCCGCCGCGCCCCGAATTCTTCGAGCAGACCCTGCGTGACCTTGTAGGCACCTTGATATTCCGCGACTTCCTCGCCCATGATGAAGACGCGGTCGTCGCGGCGCATTTCCTCGGCCATGGCATCGCGCAGAGCTTCGCGCACGGAGATGGTCGGGGGAGCGTTCGGCACTTCAACTGACGCCGGGACCGGTGCGGGCGCGGCTGGCGCGGGCTTCGCGCTGGCAGTCTCAGAGGTCGCAATCCCAGCATTCGCCGGCATGGCGGAATCCTCCCCTTCCCCCGCCATCTGCGCGATCTCGGTTCCGACCGCCACACCTTCGGAACCCTCAGGCACCAACAGCTTGCCGATCGTGCCTTCGTCGACCGCCTCGAATTCCATCGTCGCCTTGTCGGTCTCGATCTCGGCGAGAATGTCGCCGGCCTTGACCGTATCGCCTTCCTTGACCAGCCAGCGTGCGAGCTTGCCTTCCTTCATCGTCGGCGAGAGCGCCGGCATCAGAATCCCGGCCATCAATAGCGCTCCACCAGAACATCGGTATAAAGTTCGGACGCCTCGGGCTCGGGCGAATTCTCGGCGAAGTCCGCAGCGGCAACGATTGCAGCGCGAACTTCTTTTTCAAGCGCAGAGAGCCGGTCTTCCGCGATCCCGCGGGCGAGAAGCTCCACCCGCGCTGCATCGATCGGATCATGCTGGTCGCGCATTTCCTGTACTTCGGCGCGGCTGCGGTATTTGGCAGGATCTGACATCGAATGGCCGCGATAGCGATAGGTGTTGAGCTCCATCAGCACCGGTCCGCCGCCTTTGCGCACGAAATCCAGCGCGACTTCGGCGGCCCGGCGGACCTCGAGCACATCCATCCCGTTGACGTCCATGCCCGGAATGCGAAACGCCGTGCCGCGCCGGTAGAACTCGGTTTCGGCCGAGGAGCGCTTGACCGCCGTGCCCATGGCATAGCCGTTGTTTTCGATGACGAAGATGATCGGCAGCTTCCACAGCGCCGCCATGTTGAAGCTTTCGTAAACCTGTCCCTGGTTGGCCGCGCCGTCGCCGAAATAGGCGAGGCAGACGCCGCCGTCCTCGCGGTACTTGTGCGCAAAAGCCAGGCCGGTGCCTAAAGGCACCTGCGCGCCGACGATGCCGTGGCCGCCGTAGAACCGGTGCTTGACGCTGAACATGTGCATCGAGCCGCCCTTGCCCTTGGAAATGCCCGCCTGGCGGCCGGTTAGCTCGGCCATGATCACCTTGGGATCGATTCCATAGGCGAGCATATGGCCGTGATCGCGGTATCCGGTGATGACGCTGTCACGCTCTTGATCGAGCGCCGACTGCAGCCCCACCGCAACCGCCTCCTGGCCGATATAAAGATGGCAAAAACCGCCGATCAGGCCGAGCCCGTATAACTGGCCGGCGCGTTCCTCGAAGCGGCGGATGGTCACCATCTGCTCATAGAACTTGAGCAATTCCGCATCGCTGGCAGCGTAGCGGCGATTGGCCGCATGCGCCTCCTGCAGGCTGTGCAGGGCGTAGGCATCATCGTCGGGCGGGGGCTGCTTTGCGGCAGCGGCGGATTTTCTTGCGGATTTGGCCAATGTTTCCTCTGAGGAAGGTTGCCTTAGGGGTATAACGGCTGGCTGGCTCCAGTTAAACTGTCCCGCCAAATATATGTGCCCGCTCCGGCGGCATCCGCATTCGCTCAGTTAAGCAGCATCACCATTTCGTCGGGATGGAAGACGTTGAGATCCTTGCGAACCAGCTCACCGGCAAGATCAGCGTCGGTATGGCGCGGATCGAGCAGGGCGACGCGGTTGAGCAACTCGTCGCGCTCAGCCGAGAGCAGCTTGAGTTCCTGCCGATGCTCCGCCAGCAGATGCCGGTTCTCCCCCCACGCAAGCAGTCCGCTCGGACCGACCAGCGCCAGCCCCGCGAGCATCAGCAGGAAGAACAGCGCCGCACCCTCGGCAATTCTGTCCCTGGCGATTTTCGGTTCTGAGTGGAATTTCTTCATGATCGGCAAGAATCACAAATGATTCAAGGTTTCAAGGGGCAACTGAAAAAATTGCTCGGATATTTCACAGGCAGCGATTTGGCGCGTAGCGTGTCGCAATGTGCTCGTGGTCCTTGGCCAAAGCACTATCGTATGCGAGACAAACACAAAAAGGCCGCAACTTGACAAGGATGGCCGTTGATCGCTTGGTCTGAAGACAACAGATAACCGCTGAATTTCAGGATATGCACAATGACACTACGCCGCGCCGCCATAGTTGCCCCAATCCGTACTGCCGTTGGCAAGTTCGGCGGGGCGCTGTCCTCCATCCCGGCAGGCGAGCTTGGCGCTGTGATCATCAAGGCGTTGATGGAACGCACTGCAATCGATCCGTCGCGGGTTGACGATGTCGTATTCGCGCAAGGTTACGGCAGTGGCGAGGCACCGGCGATCGGGCGCTGGTCCTGGCTGGCTGCGGGATTGCCGATCGAAGTGCCCGGCTACCAGCTTGACCGGCGCTGCGGCTCCGGCCTGCAGGCGGTGATCGATGCAGCGATGATGGTTCAAACCGGCGCTTCGGACGTAGTGGTTGCGGGCGGTGTCGAGAGCATGTCTAATGTCGAGCATTATTCCACCGACATCCGCCATGGCAAGAAATCCGGCAGCGTCACGCTGCACGACCGGCTGACACGCGGCCGCCTCATGTCGCAGCCGATCGAACGATTCGGCGTGATCAGCGGCATGATCGAGACGGCGGAAAACTGCGGCAGGGATTACGGGATTAGCCGCGAGGCATGCGATGCCTATGCCGTGCGCTCGCACCAGCGGGCTGCCTTGGCCTGGCAGAAGGGACTGTTCGCCGACGAGCTAGTCCCCGTGGCGGTTCCGCAAAGGAAGGGCGACCCGGTGATCTTCGATCATGACGAAGGCTACCGCGCCGATGTCACCCTGGAATCGCTGGCAAAGCTGCGACCGATAGAATCCAAAATTCCGGGCGCCATGGTGACGGCAGGCAACGCCAGCCAACAAAACGATGCCGCAGCGGCATGCCTTGTCGTCGCCGAGGACAAGCTTGAGGAGCTGGGGCTTGAACCTATCGCCTGGTTCCACAGCTGGGCAGCGGCAGGCTGCGAGCCCAGCCGGATGGGCATCGGGCCGGTTCCGGCAGTCGAACGCCTGTTCCGCCGCAACGGCCTTAGCTGGTCGGACATGGATCTGGTTGAACTCAACGAAGCCTTCGCGCCGCAGGTTCTCGCCGTGCTCAAGGGCTGGGGCTGGAGCGAGGGGGATGCGCGCCACGACATCCTCAATGTCAACGGCTCGGGGATTTCGCTCGGCCACCCGATCGGCGCAACCGGCGGGCGGATCCTCGCCAACCTGACGCGCGAACTGCAGCGGCGCGGCGGGCGCTACGGGCTGGAGACGATGTGCATCGGCGGCGGTCAGGGCCTCGCCGCAATCTTCGAGCGGGCCGCCTGACCCAAGCCTAGCGCCCCTGCCAGACCGGCGGGCGCCTTTCCAGCAAGGCATCGACCAAGCCGGCAGTCATATTGCTTCTTATACCAATCGCCCGATGACGTGACTCGGTTTGTGGGTTCCTTTTTTGTCTGACTTGTGATTCGGTATTGGCTTCATTGGATGGAGCCGCAGATGCATGGATCGATAGCCCTCCGGGAGGATTACAGCGCGAGAGATTTGCG
>JANLQW010000161.1:0-7473 GCA_031368085.1 Novosphingobium sp.
CTGATGAGCGCATTCTGTGGAGCGCACAGCCGCGCGCCAGTCGGCTCAAGGGCGGCCTCAGCATTTGGCTTTTCGCAATTCCCTGGACGCTGTTTGCGCTGTTCTGGGAAAGCATGACGCTGCTGCCGTGGCTGGCCGAAACCAAAACCCCCGACGGAATCACCTGGACGTTTGGCATTATCATGTCGATCTTCGGCCTGCCCTTTATTGTGATCGGCTTCTGGATGCTATGGCAACCGTTACGCGCGATGAAACTGGCCAGGCGCACCGCCTATGCGCTCACCACAAGGCGGCTGATCCGGCTGATCGATGGCCGCAAACGCGAATTGCACAGCGTGCTGATCGACCAGATCGGCCCGATCAACCGCAAGGAGGCGCGCGACGGCACCGGCCATCTGCGCATCGAAACCCACAGCCGTATCGACAGCGAAGGCGACCGCACGACCGAGAAATTCGAGGTGCTGGGGGTGCCCGGCGTGGCGCGACTTGAGCGGTTAATTCTCGACAATCGCAAGGTTGAGCTGCTTGCACAAAGTTGCTAATTCGTTCTAACGCTGCTGCGTGATTGCGTCTTCCCTCCTTGCTTCCCTCCACGCCTCACACGGTGGCTGCTGGCTGCGCGACGCGCATGGCCAAACCAAGGGACTCGGCAAGGGCGAAGCGATCATGGCGGCAGCGGACACTCCGCTGCTCATGCTCAATGCGCCGCTGATCGCCAGCCGGCTGGGCTATCCCGATCTCTCCGGGCTCGATCTGCTCGAACTGTTCGCGTTTATCCACCCGGCCCGCTTCATGGTGCCGACCCCCAAGGGTCTGGCGCATGTGCTCGGGCTCACCGAACCGCAGGGTGACGATGCCGTGCCCGCACTGCTGCAACAGGCGGCGGGCGCGCTGCTCGCTACCTGCGAAAGCCCGGACTGGCCCGAGCGCGAAGGCGCGTGGTCGGCGCTGCAGTCGCTGACCAAACTGCGCTGGGCCTGGGCGGCGCAGCTTGCCGCGCGGATTACCCGGCCCGAAAAGGCCGAGCGCTGGTTGTTTTCCCGGCTGCCCGAATGGGACGAAGCGCCCGAGCGGCCCCAGCCGGCGCAGGTCGCGCTGGACGAGCCGGCGGTGCTCGCCCGCCTCGCCGCGCTCACCGGCGACAACGCCGAACAGCGCCCCGGCCAGCGCGCCTATGCCGCCGAGGCTGCCCATCTGTTCGAGCCGCGCCGCCGTGAGGGCGCGCCGCATGTGCTGCTGGCGCAGGCGGGCACTGGCATCGGCAAGACGCTCGGCTACCTCGCCCCAGCCTCGCTGTGGACCGAGCAATCGGGCGGCACGGTGTGGGTATCGACCTTTACCAAGTCGTTGCAACGCCAACTACGCCGTGAAAGCCGCCGCGCCTGGGCGGGGCCGCGCGCCGACGGTTCGCAGCCGGTGGTGGTGCGCAAGGGACGGGAAAACTACCTGTGCCTGCTGAATCTGGAGGACGCGCTGCAGGGCGGCTTTGGCGGACGCGCCGCAATCCTCGCTCAGCTCGTGGCGCGCTGGGCCGGCTACAGCCAGGACGGCGACATGATCGGCGGCGATCTGCCGGGCTGGCTCGCCACGCTGTTCCGTCAGCGCGGCGTTGCGGCACTAACCGACCGGCGCGGCGAATGCGTCTATGCCGGCTGCCCGCATTACCGCAAATGCTTCATCGAACGCGCCGCGCGCGCCTCGGCGCAGGCCGACCTGGTGATCGCCAACCATGCGCTGGTGATGGTTAACGCCGCGCGAGGCCGCGATCACGCCGCCCGCCCGACCCGGCTGATTTTCGACGAGGGCCACCACGTGTTCGAGGCCGCCGATTCGACCTTCGCCGCCGCGCTGACCGGCGCGGAAACGATCGAACTGCGCCGCTGGGTGATCGGCCCGGAGCGCGGCTCCAAGGGCCGCCGCCGGGGGCTGGCGGCAAGGCTCGCCGATGTTGCCAGCTATGATGAGGCGGGCGGCAAGGCCATCTCCGCCGCGCGCCATGCCGCCGAGGCGCTGCCCGGCGACGGCTGGCTGCAACGTCTCAACGAAAATGCGCCCTCCGGCCCGCTGGAGGTGCTGCTCGCTGCGGTGCGCGCGCTGGTCTCTGCGCGCGACGAAAGCGGGGGGCAGGAGGCGGGCTACGGATTGGAGACCGAAGCCGCGCAGCTGGGCGGGGCATTCGTCCAGCTGGCCGGCGAGGCGCAGGCCGCGCTGGCCGGCCTGCGCCAGCCGCTGATCCGCCTCGGCGTCCGGCTCGAGGCCCTGCTAACCGAACCGCCCGACTGGCTCGATGGGCCGGGACGGGCGCGGATCGAGGGCGCGCGCCATTCGCTCGCCTGGCGGATCGAATTGCTCGCCGCCTGGGAGGCACTGCTCAACCGCCTGGGCGGGCCGGTCGACCCCGATTTCGTTGATTGGCTGGCAGTCGAGCGCTCGGACGCGCGTGAGTTCGATGTCGGTCTTCACCGCCGCTGGCTCGATCCGATGAAGCCGTTCGCGCGGGTTGTGCTCGAACCGTCGCACGGCGTGATGGTGACCTCCGCCACCCTGCGCGACGGCAACGACTGGGACACTGCCATCGCCCGCAGCGGCGCGGGCCATATCGGCGTGTCCCCGCGCCTTGCGGGCTTCGACAGCCCGTTCGATTATGCCGCTCAGGCCGAAGTGTTAATCGTGACCGATGTTGCCAAGGGTGATATTTCGGCGCTGGCCGCCGCTTATGCCAGGCTGATTGAGGCCTCGGGCGGCGGCGCGCTGGGGCTGTTCACCGCGATCCGCCGGCTGCGCGCTGTGCACGGGCGGATTGCCGACCGGCTCGCCCGCGCCGGCCTGCCGCTCTATGCCCAGCATGTCGATCCGATCGACACCGGCACACTGGTGGACATTTTCCGGGACGATCCGCGCGCATCTCTGCTCGGCACCGATGCCCTGCGCGACGGAGTCGATGTGCCCGGCCATTCGCTGCGCCTCGTGGTGATGGAGCAGGTGCCCTGGCCCAAGCCGTCGATCCTCCACCGGGCCCGGCGCGTAGCATCCCTTCGGCCAGCTCAGGACGAGCGGAGTGGCGGGGCGGCCTTCGACGACCGCATCATCCGCGCAAGGCTGGCGCAGGCTTTCGGACGGCTAATTCGCGGGCGCGAGGATCGCGGCCATTTCGTTGTGCTCTCGCCCGCTTTCCCTTCACGCTTGCTCGGCGCGTTCCCGCCCGGCACGCCAGTCTTGCGTTTGACGCTGGAGGAGGCTCTAAGTCGCGTCGCGGCGGGTGTTTCTCAAGCGCTCGTCTCCACCCATGCACCTATCGGCTGACATCTAGCAATGAAAACACTCGGCCTCTACCGCCACGCCAAATCGGACTGGAGCGGTGCCCAGGCGCGCGACTTCGACCGGCCGCTGAACGCGCGCGGGCGCCGGGGTGCAGCAGTTATGGGGCGTCATATTCAGGATCACGCCGTTGCGTGGAGCCGGATCATCGCTTCGCCAGCGGTGCGCTGCACCGAGACGATCAAGGTTGGAAATCAGGCGATTGGCACGGCCTATAATGTTACCTGGGACCGGCGCATCTATCTGGCAAGCTCCGCTACGCTGCTCGACCTGCTGGTGGAGCAGGAGCAGGACATCGCTTCGATCCTGATGGTCGGGCACAATCCCGGGCTGGAGGATCTGATCTTCGATCTGGTTCCCGATGCGCCTGGCGATTCCCTTCGCGACATGGTCGAAGAGAAGTTTCCGACTGCCGCCTATGCGGTGCTCGAGCTCGATATCGATGCATGGGCAAATGCCGCGCCGGGCTGCGGCAGGCTGATCCACCTCATCCGGCCGCGCGATCTGGATGCCGATCTTGGGCCTGAACCCGAGACTTGATCAGGGGGTGGCCAAGAGAACTGCGGCCAGGTCATGGCGAATTTGATGCAATTGCGGAAGCAGCGACGGCCGCGCCTGAGCGGGTGCCGTGAATGCTGCTTCGGCGGGCAGTTCGGCCAGGGGCACGGTGTTGTCCGTACCGCCCTCGATCGCCAGCCTCGCGCCGCGCAGCGTGTAACGCTCCCGGTGCACCAACCGGTCGATCCTAGCGACCAGCTGCACATCCTCGGGCCGATAGTAGCGCCGCCCGCCGCTGCGCTTCAGCGGCCGCAGCATCGGGAACTGTTCTTCCCAATACCGCAAAACGTGCTGGCGGATATCCAGTGCCGCGGAAACTTCGCCGATCGTGCGCATGGCGTCCGGTGCCTTGCCGTCGCGAAACTCGATGGCGGGAAGCGGTGTTGTCATTTCCCGCAGATGCGTTCTTTGAGCATCTGGCTGGCGCGGAAGGTGAGCACGCGGCGCGGAGTTATCGGCACCTCGATTCCGGTTTTCGGATTGCGCCCGATACGCTGCGCCTTGTCGCGCAGCAGAAAAGTGCCAAATCCGGAAATCTTCAAATTCTGACCCTTCGCCAGCGCATCGCTCATGTGGCGAAGGATCGATTCCACCATCGCCAGCGATTCGGAACGCGATAGGCCCAACTTGCGGTTGATGGCCTCGGCAATTTCCGCACGTGTCAGCGTATCCATCGAGCGCATTTGCTCACCTCCCCCTATTGGCGCGACCCCTAATTAGTGGTCGCACAATAAGGCGAATGTGTACAAACGCAATGGCTTGGCAGCCGGTCTGTCGATTTTGCGATGATGCTCAATACCGCAGCAGGCTGGCACCCCAGGTAAAGCCTCCGCCCATCGCCTCCAGCATGACCAGGTCACCCGGCTTGATGCGGCCATCGCGAATCGCCACATCAAGCGCAAGCGGCACCGATGCGGCGGAAGTGTTGGCATGCTGATCGACCGTCATGATCACCTTTTTCTGCGGAAGGCCAAGTTTCCGGGCAGTCGCGTGGAGAATGCGGGCGTTGGCCTGGTGCGGCACGACCCAGTCGATATCGGCAATGGTCAGGCCGACGTCGGCCAGCACTTCGCCCAAAACCTCGGCGAGGTTGGTGACCGCGTGGCGGAACACCTCCTTGCCCTTCATCCGCAGCTTGCCGACCGTGCCGGTGGTCGAAGGTCCGCCATCGACATAGAGCAGCTGGTTGTGCGCCCCGTCGGCATGCAGCCTGGTGGCAAGGATGCCGCGCGGCTCGGCGCTGCCGTCGTCCTCGCGGGCTTCCAGTACCACGGCTCCAGCGCCGTCGCCGAACAGCACGCAAGTGGCACGGTCCTCCCAGTCGATAATGCGGCTGAAGGTTTCCGAGCCGATCACCAGCGCACGGGTCGCCATGCCGGAACGCAGCATCGAATCGGCCACGCCGATCGCATAGAGAAAGCCCGAACACACCGCCGCCACGTCGAAGGCGATGCCGCCATTGCAGCCCAGCGCATCCTGAACGATCGTCGCGCTGGCGGGAAAGGTCTGGTCGGGGGTGGCGGTCGCCAGTATGATCAGCTCAATCGACCGTGGCTCAATCCCGGCCATGTCCAGCGCTTGCCGGGCCGCTGCTATCGCCAGCGTCGCCGTGGTTTCATCGGGCGCGGCGATATGGCGGTTGCGAATGCCGGTGCGCTCGACGATCCATTCGTTGCTCGTATCGACCTGCTTTGCCAGCTCGTCATTGCCAAGCGCGCGGCGCGGCAGGGCGGAACCGGTGCCAAGGAGAACCGAACGGCGCATTATTGCGCGCCTGCCACGGCAGGTCCGCCGGCCGCGCGGCTCATGTGCTGGCTGTCTTTACCCACGCGCGCGAGGTCCGCAGTGATCCGCTCGGTCAAGTCTTCCTCCAGCAGCCGCGCAGTCACATGCACGGCATTGGCGACCCCCAGCGCGCTGGCGCTGCCGTGGCTCTTCACGACAATCCCGCCAAGGCCGAGAAATACCGCGCCATTATGGTTGTTAGGGTCGAGATGATGCTTGAGAATTTCAGTTGCCGGGCGCGAAATCAGAAAGCCGAACTTGGAGCGCAGCGAACTGCCGAAACTGCGCCGGAGCAGGTCCGCGACAAACCGGGCGGTGCCTTCTACCGCCTTGAGCGCGATATTGCCGGAAAAACCGTCCGACACGACGACATCGATATCGCCCCGGCACAGCTTGTCGGCCTCGGTAAAACCGTCGAACGACAGGGCCAGCGTGCCCGCGGCATCCTTCAGCTGGGTCGCCGCATCGCGCAGCGTGTCAGTGCCTTTCATTTCCTCGGTGCCGATGTTGAGCAGCCGTACGCGCGGTGCGGCCCGGCCAGTGACGATGCGTGAATAGGCAGCGCCCATGATCGCGAACTGCACCAGATTGCGCGAATCGCATTCGGTATTGGCACCGAGGTCGAGCATGACGACATCATTGTCGCCGAGCGTCGGCAGCAGCGCGGCCAGTGCCGGCCGGTCGATCCCGGGCATGGTCCGCAGAGCCAGCTTGGCCATCGCCATCAGTGCGCCGGTATTGCCGCCGCTGACAGCAGCGCCGGCGTCGCCCGCTTTGACTGCGTTGATCGCCAGGCCCATCGATGTCGTCTTGGCGCGGCGCAGCGCCTGGCTGGGCTTTTCCTCGCCGCTGATGACATCGTCGCAATGGAGAATTTCCGAGGCGCGGCGCAGATTGGGATGGTTGCGCAAAGCATCCTTGATCCGGATCTCGTCGCCGACGAGCAGAAACTTGAAACGGTCATGCCGGCGGCGGGCGAGCGCCGCACCTTCGATCATGACGCGCACGCCCTCATCACCGCCCATCGCATCGATCGCGATACGCGGCAGGCTCATGCGTGCAATTCCCTTATAATCGCGAGCTTAAAGCCCGACTGCAATGATCTCGCGGCCGTTGTAGTGACCGCAGGCGTTGCAAAGATTGTGCGGGCGCTTCAGTTCACCGCAGTTCGAGCATTCATGGAAGGCTTCAACCTTGAGCGCATCATGGCTGCGGCGCATGCCCCGGCGTGACGGAGAGGTTTTTCTTTTGGGGACAGCCATGTCGGCACCGGTTCCTGAATATTCGCGAATGCAATCTGAAAGAAAGCCGCCTAGAACAAGCCTCGGCAACGCACAAGCCTGAACAGACAGACCCTGGCGCCGCAGCCCACCGGCAGCAGCGAAGGCGCGCCTATAGCGCAATTGGCGGCGGTTGCAACCCACCGGGAATTAGCCGATCAGGTCGGCAGGATGGGGGAGACGATCATGTTGTTACCGACAACACTGTGCCTTGCTGCGGCTGCGGCGCTGGTAAACTTCTGGCTGGGAATGCGGATCGGCAAGCTGCGTCACACCGCAGAGGTTTCAGTGGGAGACGGCGGCAATGAACCGCTGCTGCGCCGGATGCGGGCGCAGGCCAATTTCATCGAACAGGCGCCGCTGACCCTGGTGCTGGTCGCTGCGGTCGAACTGGCCGGCAAGGGCGGCGCCTGGCTGGCGCCCGCTGCTGCGATATTTGTCATCGGGCGAATCGCGCATGCCATTGGCATGGACGGCAGTTTCAAGGCTGGACGCAGCATCGGCATGCTGACGGCGATAGTATTTCAGCTAG
>JANLQW010000176.1:0-2782 GCA_031368085.1 Novosphingobium sp.
GGTCGCTCCGTTCCCTGGCACTCCGTTCGGCGCTGGCCGGATTTGCGCTTGGCACGGCGCTGGTGGCGCTGGGGCAGGCCGGCGCGCAGGCGATCGCCGGCCATAACAGCAATGCGCCGGTCAACTACGCCGCAGACCGCATCGAACTGCAGGACCGGCAGAAGCGCGTCGTCCTCTCGGGCAATGTCGACATCACCCAGGGCGGGCTGCGGGTGCGCGCGGCGCGCACCACGGTCGCCTATTCCGACACTGGCTCGCTAAGCATCCAGCGGCTAGATGCGACCGGCGGAGTCACGGTCAGTCGCGGCGACGATAGCGCCACCGGCGACGTTGCGATCTACGATTTCAATCGCCGGATCATCACCATGGCCGGCGGCGTCGCCCTGCGGCGCGGCGGCGACACGCTCAACGGCGGGCGGCTGGTGATCGACCTCACCAGCGGCGTTTCCAGCGTCGATGGCCGCGCCGGCGGCTCATCCTCGGCGCTGGGCACGACCAGCACCAGCAGCGGCGGCCGCGTGACGGGATCGTTTTCGGTTCCGAAGCGGGACTAACGGCAAGCGCGGACCGACCCGTGGACCAGCCCGCGCTGCGCCGCATCCTGATCGGCTTGACTGTCAAGGAGCCGACCGAGCTGGCCCGGCTTTCGGCAAAAGACTGGGCAGCGCTCGACACCATGGCGGCTCAGCACCGGCTGCAGCCCTTGCTGCATGCATTTCACCGCGATGACGGGCAAATCCCGGCAGAGATCCGTGCCGGCTGGCGGGCGGCGCATCGCAGCGCAGCGATGGTCTCATTGGTGCAGCAGGCGGACCTTGCCGAGACTGCCGCCCTGCTCGAAGCCAAGGGCTTTGCCCCGATCGCGCTGAAGGGCAGTTATCTCGCCTGGCATGCCTATCCCGAACCGGCGCTGCGGCCAATGCGCGATCTCGATCTGCTGGTCGAACCGGAAACCGTGGTCCCCGCGTTCGACTGCCTGCAGGCGGCGGGCTACACGCTGGGCGAGGCGCCCGAGATGCCGCTGGCCGACATCGTCCGGCTGGAGAAGCATTTGCCGGTTCTTATCGCGCCGCGCGGGACGCCGGTCGAGCTGCATCACCGGCTGTGGGAGCCGAGCGGCAGGCTCGACCACGCGACCCCCGCCCCCGCCGAGGCGGACATCCGGCAGCGGGCCATTCGTCTCGCGGGCATCGCCTTTCCCGCGCCGGAAGACACGCTGGCGCATCTGATCGTCCACGCGGTCTACGGTCACCGGCTGGACTGCGGGCCGCTGGTGCTCAGCGATCTGCGCTTCCTGGCGCAAGGGCAAGTGATTGACTGGGATCGTTTTTGGGGCCGCGCCGAGCGTGAAGGCGGGGCCGGAGCTGCCGGACTGCTGTTCGCGCTGGCGCGGCTGCCGCTCCCATGGCACTCGCTGGAACCGCCATCCGCTCTCCTCGCCCTCGCACCGGACCTGTTGCTGCAGAACCTCGGCACCAGGCAGAGCGCCGGCTTCGGCGCGGCGGTTCTCGCCGGGGGTCCGGCTGCGCTGCTGCGCCGGTTGACCGGGAAACGGCAAGCTACAGGCGTGGTTGCCGCGCGCCGCGATATGGCGGGAGAAGGCGGCGCGCTCGGCTGGGCCTGGTCGCGGCTACGGCGTACCGCGGGCGATCTGGCAAGCGGCGAAGTTCGCAGGCAATCGCGCGATCTCGCCCGCCTGAGCCGCTGGCTGGGAGGCAACCCATGAATTCGGCCCGCGATTGCGCTTGCCCCATGGGGCAACTGCGTTAGACCGCAAGCAATGCCTGAGGGCATCGCTCCAGCGGTTTCACACTACACGGGTTTGCACAGCGCATGGTTGAAGCTTCGGGCAAAGTCGCGCTGGTTACCGGGGTCACCGGTCAGGACGGCGCCTATCTAACGCGCCTGTTGCTCGAAAAGGGCTATACCGTACACGGCATGAAGCGCCGCTCGTCCTCGTTCAACACCGGCCGGATCGAGGACATCTACGAAGACCCGCATGTCGAACATCAGCGGCTCCACCTGCATTACGGCGACCTCACCGACGCAACCAATCTCATCCGCATCGTTCAGGAAGTGCAACCCGATGAGATCTACAATCTCGCGGCGCAAAGCCATGTGCAGGTCAGCTTCGAGACGCCCGAATACACCGCCAACGCCGATGCCGTCGGCACCTTGCGCCTGCTCGAGGCTATCCGCATCCTCAAGCTGGAGCAGCGGACCCGGTTCTATCAGGCCTCGACCAGCGAGCTCTACGGCCTCGTCCAGCAGGTGCCTCAGCGCGAGACCACGCCGTTCTATCCGCGTTCGCCCTACGCCGTCGCCAAGCTCTACGCCTACTGGATCACGGTCAATTACCGCGAGGCTTACGGCATCCACGCCTCGAACGGCATCTTGTTCAATCACGAAAGCCCGCTCCGCGGCGAAACCTTCGTCACCCGCAAGATCACCCGCGCCGCCGCGGCAATCGTGCTGGGGCGGCAGGACAGGCTTTACCTCGGCAATCTGTCCGCCCGCCGCGATTGGGGCCATGCGCGCGAATACGTCGAGGGCATGTGGTTGATGGTCCAGCAGGACGAGCCCGACGATTATGTGCTGGCAACCGGCGAAACGACCACCGTGCGCCAGTTCTGCCAATGGGCCTTCGAAGACGCCGGCCTGCCGATCGAATTTCGCGGCGAAGGTGCCGAGGAAAAGGGCTATTGCCGGGCGAGCGGCAGATGCCTGGTCGAGGTCGATCCGCGCTATTTTAGGCCCACGGAAGTGGACCTGCTGATCGGCG
>JANLQW010000199.1:0-13641 GCA_031368085.1 Novosphingobium sp.
TGTTCGCTGTCTTCCAGCGCTACCCGGTTCTGGTCGAACTGGGCGGCCGGGCTTACAGTTCGTTCTATTGGCAATTCCTGACGGTCTGCCTTCTGCTCTTCGCCAGCAACCGGACGGCAAAGGGCTGGCGGTTCATCAGCGCCTGGACGATCACGCTTATCGCCACCGCGTTGCTCTACCCTTTCTTCACCGCCAACGGGCCGTATCTGCACTTCGGCATCGTACCTGGGGATATACCCAACCTTGGCCGCGACTTCCCCTGGACCACCGGGCCCATGATCGAAGCGATCCGCAGCGGGCACAATACCGACGTCGTTGGTTCGATGTCCGGCCTGGTCTATTTCCCCAGCTTTCATACCGCTGGGGCGATCATGTTTATTTGGGCGTGGTGGGAGAACCGCTGGCTCCGCTGGCCGATGGTGTTGCTTAATCTTGCGATGCTCGCCGCAACCCCGGTGATCGGCTTCCATTATTTCACCGACATGGTCGGCGGTGCGATTGTCGCGCTCCTCGCGATCCTGCTGGCGAAAAGGCTTATAGGTTCGATCGAGGGGGCGCCGAATGTCGATGCCGGATTTGGCAAGCTGTCAAACCCGCGCGAATTCAGTGCGAATTCTTAACAGGCTTTAACGGTCGCGCGTTTTGCTTTACTCCTGCGGGCGTCATAGCTGCGTACCGAAACGAGGCTCGCCAGCTGTGCAAGCAGGGGAGGACGGGCGTGGGCCAGGGGCTTCTGACATCGAAATCGCGGCTGTGCGCCTGCGTACTCGCCGCATTGACGGCCCCGGCCATGATCCAGCCAGTCCACGCCGATAGCGGCATTGCGAGTGCCGCCGCCGAGCGTTCCGCCGGAGCGGAGGTATGGGATACGGCCCAGGTTACTGTGGGCGAGGCTGCTGCCGGGGGCGGGCGTGTGGCCTATGGTCATCGCAGCTCATTTTCCGGTTCCGCCGGGGTGGTTTCATTTTCCAGCACACGCCCGCGCAGGAGCGCCACGCACTATGCCGCCATCGCGGGCGCTCGTCCTGTTCCGTCCGCCGAGGCGCTCGGCCAGCTGCCCCGCTATTTTCCGGTTGCGGCCAACGGTATGACCAGCAGCTTCGGCATGCGGCGTCACCCCGTCCTGGGGATCGAGCGCCGCCATAGCGGTATTGACTTGGCCGCAGCCTATGGCACGCCGATTGCCGCGACAGCCGATGGAACCGTCGCCTTCGCCAATTGGAACGGCGGTTACGGCCTGCTGGTCGCGGTCGATCACGGCGGCGGGATCGAGACGCGCTACGGACATATGTCGCGGCTGGCAGTCTCTCCCGGGCAGCGGGTTCGCACCGGCGACCTGCTTGGCTATGTCGGGTCCACCGGACTCTCAACCGGACCGCATGTTCACTACGAAGTCCGCGTAAACGGTGCGGCGGTCAATCCGTTCGGAAACTTTCGAAACCTGAAGTGACCTGGCTGTCGCGTAAGCGCGGCAGCCCCGACAGTTTCCTACATCAACCGGAGTGGTTATTCACCAGCCTTTGGGTAACCAAAGGAAGCCTTGCCATGCCTGCCGCTGATGCGCAAATCAACACACTCGCCGCGATCCTCGACCGGATCCTGCCCGACCGATATGTGCGGGACAGGGCAAAGCTTGAACTGATCGCGCTCGCAGACGCCCCCGATTGGCCGATTTTGCCAGCGGCCCCTGCCGATGCCAATCAATCCGCACCAACCGACCGCTGGGTATCCCGCGCGCGTCCGAGCTTTCTCTATGTGATGTATGCGATGATCCTGTGGGCCTTGCCGATGGGAGTGATCGCGGGCTTCCGGCCGCACACCGCCGATGCGATCGTCCGGGGGATTGCCGGTTATCTCGGTAGCCTGCCCGACGCGCTCTATGCCCTGTTCGGCACCGGCTATCTTGGTTACACGGCCGCGCGCCAATGGGGCAAGATTGC
This sequence comes from Novosphingobium sp., assembly GCA_031368085.1. Classification (GTDB taxonomy): domain Bacteria; phylum Pseudomonadota; class Alphaproteobacteria; order Sphingomonadales; family Sphingomonadaceae; genus Novosphingobium. The sequence goes on from JANLQW010000199.1 coordinate 1,941, forward strand.
CGGCAGCGACACGTAATTCCGCGCATTTGCGGTCCGGCACCGCTGCGGCTAAGGGGGCAGACGATAGATCGAGGCGCGGGGAGCCGAACATGGCGGATAGACTAGTTTATGTCCTCAACGGGCCCAACCTGAACCTTCTCGGCCTGCGCGAGCCGGAAATCTATGGCAGCGATACGCTCGACGATATCGCCGGCATGCTCGAGGACCGCGCCAAGCCGCTGGGCCTCGCCATCGACATGCGGCAGTCCAACCACGAAGGCCATCTGCTCGATTGGCTGCATGAGGCGCAGGGCCAGGGCGCGCATGCGGTGCTGCTCAACGCCGGGGCGCTAACCCACACCAGCCTGGCACTTTACGACGCGATCCGGTCGATCAAGACCCCGGTGATCGAAGTTCACCTCTCCAACCCCCACGCGCGCGAGGAATACCGCCGGCACAGCTATGTCGGCATGGCCGCCAAGGGCTCGATCGCCGGTTTCGGAGCGCAGAGCTACTTGCTGGCGCTCGACGCCGCAGCGGGGCTTTAAGCTGAGCGGTGGGCACGCCGCCCTTTTACACCGCCCAGCGCTGCTACTGCGGGAGCTTAGCAGTGCCGGGGGACGATACCATTTATCCCGCCGCCCTAATCCAGCGGCACTCCTGGCAAGTGCTTGGCGATCCTGATCGTCAGTGAGGTTTTCACGCTGCCGACATTGGGCGCCGGTGTCAGCTTGCTGGTCAGGAATTCCTGAAAGCTCTGCAAATCCTTGCTGACGATCTTGAGGATGAAATCGATCTCGCCGTTTAGCATGTGACACTCACGCACTTCCGGCAGCGCGCGCATGTGATCCTCGAACTGCCGCAACGCTTCCTCGGCCTGGCTCTTGAGGCTTACCATGGCGAAGACAATTATGGCAAAGCCGAGCTTCGCAGCATCGAGTTCGGCATGATACCCTTTGATAACACCGGAATCTTCGAGCGCACGCACCCGGCGCAGGCATGGCGGCGCGGTCAGGCCGACGCGGTGGGCGAGTTCGACATTTGTCACGCGCCCCTCGCCCTGCAATTCAGCGAGCAACTGCCGGTCAATCGGGTCCAGATTCGCCATTATCAAGCCACCCCCAGGGCGACCCGGAACGGTCACGGTAGTCAGGCGTTCCGGAAACTTATGCCAATAGCTCGAAGCCCTATCGGCGATATTATTTTCTATGGCCGCAATCGTCCCGCTTTGCAACGCGCTCCTCCCGGCGCTTTCCCCACCGCTGCAAGCTGCTAGAGCCGAATTCCGGTTCTCGCCCTGTAGATTTCACCTTACGCCGGGAAAGGGATCCTCGGAGCCCCAATGTATTTCGACGACCGACTCGCCACAGTATTGCGCCAGCGCGCCAGCGGGGCAGTGACGGCGCGCATCCAGTATCGTCAGCTGCTCGACCTGCTCGGAACCCTGCCGATCGATACGCAGGGCCCACAGATCGATGCGGCTTGCGACCGGCTTGGCGAGCTGGCGGAATCCATCGATCCCGCCGACCGCGCCGCCATGCTGCGCGATCCCGGACTGCGGCTGCGCAATCCGCTGCTGGTGGCGCTGCTGGCCAGCGCCGAGCCGGTCGTCGCCGCCGCTGCGATATCGCAGGCGCAGTTGAGCGAAGATGAATGGGTCGACCTCGCCCCCGGACTGCCGGTCGCCGCGCGCGGGCTGGTGCGCGAGCGGCGCGATCTCGGTCCAAGAGCCGAAGCGCTGTTCGAGCGCCTGGGCATAGTCTTGCGCGGCCTGCCACCCGGCGAGAGTGATGCGGCGCTGGCGCAGGCGGCCTTGGCGCAGGCCCCCGGGCGAAGGGAACCGCGGCACCTGCCGGCCACGCCAGGCGGCGGCTTCGGCGCCATCGTTCGGCGAATCGAGGATTTTCGGAAATCGCGCCAACCGGTGGAAATGCCGATTGGCGCGAACGATTCGCGGCTGAGAGAAGCGTCCTCCCACCACCCTGCGCCGCGCATACGCGCGTTTGACTTTGCGACTGGCCCTGACGGACGGATTGTGTGGAGCGATCCCGGCATGGCGCCGATGGTCATTGGCCTCCGGCTCGCGGGCGAAGATGCCGCAGCAGCAGTCAGCGCCCCGGCGTCGCTGAACGCGGCATTGCGGCACCGCCAGCCAATCCGTGCGGCCGTGATCGATATTGCCGGTGCGCCCGGTGTCGCCGGTCCCTGGCAAGTCGATGCGGCGCCCGGTTTCGATCCGCAGACCGGCCGCTTTACCGGCTTTGCCGGCCGCATGCGCCGGGCCGAGCCGGCGCAGACGGCTGCGGTCCCGCTCGCTACGGCCGAAAACGAAGGTGACCGCATGCGGCAATTGTTGCATGAATTGCGCACGCCGGTGAGCGCCATCCAAGGCTTTGCCGAAGTCATCCAGCAGCAACTGTTCGGCCCCACTCCGCATGAGTACCGGGCGCTGGCGGCATCGATCGCCGCCGACGCCGCGCGCATGCTCGCGGGATTCGAGGAGCTGGAACGCCTGGCCCGGCTGGAGAGTGGCAGGCAGGAGCTGGAAACCGGCGGCTGCGACTTCGCCGAGGTGCTCGCTGCGACTATCGACCAGCTCGGTCATTTCACCGACGCGCGCGGCAGCGGTTTCGTCTTGGAGAAGCAATCGGAAGGCCCACTTGCCGTGGCGATCGCCCGGGAAGAGGCCGATCGTCTGGCCTGGCGCCTGCTGGCGACGCTGGCCGGTGCGGCCAGTCCCGGTGAAATTCTCAAGCTTCGCGCCATGCGCCGGGGTGAGATGGCGGTGCTTGCCATGCAGCTGCCGGCCAGCCTCGGTCTGCCAGAGCAGGACCAGCTGTCCACCGCAGTAGCAGGTTCGTCAGCCCACGCGTTATCCGCAGGCGTGTTCGGTTCCGGCTTCAGCCTGCGACTGGCATCAGCCGAAGCTTCGGCGGCCGGCGGGAAGCTCCAGCGGCATGGCGAGACCCTGGAGTTGCACTTGCCGGACTTGACCGCAACCGAGGCGGCCCATAGCACGATTGAAGGCACAGGCGGCGCGGCCCGATAAGGCGATCCGCGCGCGCATCAGACTCAGGGAGCTCGGCGAAGTTGGGGGACGTCCGTATCTGCGATGTGCCGCAAGTTCCGGACTGCGTCCGCTTTGACGAAACCTTCGGCAAACGGTTCCTGCTGACTGTCGATACCGAGGAAGAATTCGATTGGGACGCGCCGCTCGATCGGCAGCAGCATAGCGTCGTCGCCGTCCCCGCCATTCGTATGTTCCTGCAGTTTTGCCAGGGTTTCGGTGTGGTTCCAGTGTTCCTCGTTGATTACCCGGTCGCCACATCGGCCGCGGCTGCCGAGATTCTCGGACCGGCGATTCAGGCCGGCACGGCCGAGATCGGCGTGCAGCTGCATCCCTGGGTTAATCCGCCGCACGAAGAAGTGGTGAATGCTTTCAACAGTTTCTCTGGAAACTTGCCGTTAGAACTCGAACTGGCAAAATTCTCTGAACTGCGCGCAACGATCGAGCGGAATTTCGGGGTTGCGCCCCGCATCTACCGCTGCGGCCGCTACGGGGCCGGCGCCAATACTGCGGAAATCCTCGCGCAGGGCGGTATCGCCATCGATACATCGGTGCGTGCCCGCTTCGATTACAGTTCGGCTGGCGGACCCAATTACCGCCAGCATCCCGCCCGGCCCTATTGGCTGAGCCGCAAATCCGGACTGCTCGAACTGCCGTTGACGACCGTCTATTGCGGATTGTTGCGGCGGACCGGAAACTGGCTGCACGCCAGAATGTGGCGCGTGCCGCGGCTGCGCGGCGTATTGTCGCGACTCGGCTTGCTGGAGCGCATCCCGCTCACGCCGGAAGGGGTAAACGCTGCGGAGGCGATTCGCGGTATCGATGCGGCGATTGCCGAGGGACTGCCGGTGCTGGTGTTTTCCTTCCACAGTCCTTCGCTGGTTCCCGGCAATACAACCTATGTGCGGGACAGCGAAGATCTCGACAGATTTTACGATTGGTGGCGGCAGGTATTCGCGCATCTTGCCCGCCGCAACATTGCCCCCACCAGTGTGGGCGAGATTTTGACTGCGGCGAAGCTTGCCTAGCAGAGCGCCGCCAGCTAACGCCCGGCCGTCCGGCAGCGTCCCCAGCGCTAACGGGCGCGGTGAAACGGGCCTGTAGCTCAGTTGGTTAGAGCTGGCCGCTCATAACGGCTCGGTCGCAGGTTCGAGTCCTGCCGGGCCCACCATCGCCCGAACGGAAATACCCCCGGTCGGGGAGTAGCGCAGCCCGGTAGCGCATCTGCTTTGGGAGCAGAGGGTCGCAGGTTCGAATCCTGTCTCCCCGACCATTTATATCGGTGACTTGTAAGGTGCTGATATAATTGATAAAAATAGACCATTTTTGATCTGTGCAGGAACTGTGTAGAACTTTTTGCGGTTTGCCTCGAATGTCGGCAACTTGAGACCGCCGCTTTTTGACCATTGTTGCCATTTGCGGCAGGTGACTCGGGTGCCGATGGCGTAACGAATCAATCCGACCGCCGAACATTGCTTTAGGGGAAGCTGCGGGTGAGGATGATCGCCCAAGCTCCGCTACGATCGAACAAATCCTCCATTTTTTTCAGCGAGCGACTGCCAGTGAAGCGTAGCAAGACACGCCGTGCGGAGGTTAGCATCAAACCGTGGCCAAGAAGGCCGCCGGTGATCAGGCCGATGCTGCCCAGCAATCCGCCGAGCAGTGTTCCATAGATTATGCCAAGTGCGGCGATCACCGCCGTCTACGGGACCGGAAGCACCACGTCGGCCCAGATAAGCACAATGCCCACGGCCCACGCCCAGCCCGCACACTGTCGGAGCGTCAGAACGGCGTCGTCCGCCTCCTGCGGAGTCGGGATCATTGCGCACGATGCCAGCACGAGCGACAGAAGGCCCACTACAACGAGGCGCAACCTCACCTCGGCACCCGAACCCGCGTGGGATCGACGCACTTGTCCACAGCTACATCCAGCGCCGGACACGGGCTTTGTAGTCGCGATAGGCGTCGCCAAAGCGCTGTTCGAGGTACGCCTCCTCGCGGGCGACGACGCCATAGCGAATCGTGATTGCCAAAGGCAGCGCGAGGATCAGGATCCACGGGCTGCGCACGACTATGCCTGTGCCGGCGTAGACAAGAAAAAAGGCGAGATAGATGGGATTTCGCGTCCAGCGGTAAATGCCGGTGGTGACCAGGGCACGGGCGGGCTGGTTCGTGGGCAAAGGCGTCGCAGCACGGGAGAAGCGGCCGACGCCCGCAGCAAACATCGCAATGCCGATGAGGATCAGGGAGCCGGCGATGATGGCGGTGATCCAATGGAGCACGCTGATTCTCGAGATCGGGAACGGCAAGCGCAACAGGTGATCCAAGGTGAAGCCGAGCAGAAGCGCGGCGGGAAATAGAAGGATCGGTCGCGCGATGACGCCTGCAACTCCGGGGCCGCTCTCGTCTTGCCCAACCGAGTCCGTATTCATACCTGCTCCGACCAATGCTGAGGGTCCACAAAACCCAAAGTTGCCGGGAAAGGACAACTAAGGTGTCACTCTGCAAGTTGACAACCACAGTGTCAACTGGAATGACCGGTTCGGCAGAAGGGAACGGAGGCGATGGCGCCAGTACGACACGCGACCGAGGTGCGACCCAGGGCGAGTGAAGCCCCAACGGTGGATAGCAAGGCCGAAGCGGTCGCCGAGCTGATGCTCGAAGTCGCTCAGTGCTTCTTCAGGATACGCGCGATCGGCCAGAAGACAGGCCTCATCACCAGCTGGGGCGGTGGTGCCTTCGGCTTCATGCGAAGCCTCGCCCTCCATGGTCCGCTCACCGTGTCGCAGATCGCTCAGATGCGACCCACCAGCCGGCAGCGCATGCAGAGGCTGGCGGACGAGCTTGCGGACGCGGGGCTCGTAAAGTTCGTTGACAACCCCGCGCACCGTCGCTCGAAACTCGTGCTGCTGACGCCAAATGGTGACGCGCGATACTGCGAACTCAACGCTGAGTTCTTATCGGTTGCATCCACGGTGGGGGTCGCTCTTCGCGAACTGGATATCCGCAAGACGATCGAGAACCTGCGGCATCTGAGCGACGATGTGAAAATGCGTTTGGAGCGGCTGTCATAGCCTGCGACGTCAGCGCAAGGCTACTCACGATTGCGTCGTGATCAGCCCCTTTCTTGACGCGCAATCGTTAGTCCAGCCGAAAAGACTGGTTTAATCATTCCGATCACTTAGTTTCGAGAGGACGTAGTATGGACCGATTCACTGGCGGTTGCCTGTGCGGCACAGTCCGAATTGTGGCGACGGGACTTCCGTACCGGGTGGGCCTTTGTCATTGCCTTGACTGCCGCAAGCATCATGGAGCCCTTTTCCATGCGTCCGCGATGTTCCCGGAAGAAGCGGTGGCGATCGATGGCGAAACAAGCGACTACGCCGGGCGGTCTTTTTGTCCTCGCTGCGGCTCGTCCATCTTCGCACGCAGCGCAGACGAAATTGAACTGAATCTAGGAATTCTGGATGCCCCTGACCAGCTGATGCCATCCTATGAAAGCTGGATCGTCCGTCGCGAGTCCTGGTTGCCGCCATTTCCGCTCACGAGGCACTACGATCGCGATCGTGACGCCACGGGCCGCTTTGAGAAGTTAGTTCGCACGAAGAGGAAACTTCTGCGGAATAACCATCTTTTAGGAGGGCAACTCCGTTGTCGGCGTTTGTCATCAGCGGGTACAAATTGCCTCAGGCCGATCAGCGATGAGCGACAACGGGCTCGGATTCGGACTCGTCCCTTGGAAGCCTCCCCTGGACTAGGAGATCGGGCGTCGAAGGGCCGGCCTCGTGCTTCGTTGCGACACCATCGATTGGATTTTCAGGCGCAAGCGAGGACTAAAGTTCGACACGCGTTGCCACCCGGTCGCAAAGCGGCTGCCATTTGCCCTGGCGCAGCCATTCCCAAGTGATCGTCTGGGTGTTGCACTCTGCATCGAAAACAGTGCGGGCACGCTCGGTTGCGCCTTCCAGCAACCAAGTTCGGCCATCGACCGAGAGAGCATAGTGCCGATAAAACCCTTGGTTCTCGAATGATCGGGCGAAATGGCTTTTGCCGCCGGGTTCGACACCCATGATGCTGAGGGTGTCAAACGCCTTGCCATCGATCTGCGCGCGCTCATCCTGGATCAGAAAGAAATCGCCGGTATGCCATCGCGCGCTATGGGTGCTGACCCACAGGACGCCGTTGGCTTTTGGGTCGGAACCCGACTGATCGGTGCCGCCGAACGACATCCCCTCCGCGCGCCATTCACCGAGAAAGGCGGAAAGCGCATCGTGTGCGGTTCCTCGCACTGGCGCTGCTTTGGTTGGCATTATCGGTATCCTTCATAGATGAGTCATTCGGTCAGTCTTGAGCCGTTGCATCCCATTTGGGCTTCATTTCTTTGCCCCATGTCTCTGGATCGTAGTTGTGCATTTTCTCCATGTCCTTCGCGACGTCCGGATGCTTTTCCATGACGTGCTTGGTCATCGCCTGCACCATCTGATCCCATGTATCTTCCGAAAATTTGTGATCGCATTTCCCATGTCATCGTTTTCATGAGACGTCTCCTTCGGTGCGTATCTGGGGATTATGTCGGATCACGATGCTCGCCCGCCGGAACCTCATGCGGGACGTTTCAGCCGAAATAGACTTCGACCGCGACGATCTGGCCATCTCGCACGGTCAGGATTCCCGTAGTGCGAAAGCGAGCGTCGATGTCGCCCCTAGCCGCGCGTTCCCCCACAAAGTCGCGGCAAGCGAGCGTTTCTTGTCTTGCAGCGACAAGATTTTCTCCTCGATCGTCTCGCGCGCGATAAGGCGGTGGACGAAAACGGGTTCGGTCTGGCCGATGCGGCGGGCGCGGTCGATGGCCTGGGCTTCGACCGCCGGGTTCCACCACAGGTCATAAAGGATCACCGTGTCGGCGGCAGTGAGGTTGAGCCCGACACCACCCGCTTTGAGGCTGACGAGGATCAGCGGCACCTTGCCCGCCTGAAATTCCTTTACCGGACCCAGCCGATCCTTTGTCGCCCCACGGATTTCGGTGAAGCCGATCCCCAGCATCTCCAGTTCCGGTTTGATCAGATCGAGCAAGGCGGCGGAAAGAACAGCTCCAGCACCGCCCGCTCCCCGTCCGTCAAATCACTTGGCAAGTCAGACCCGCGCGGGCATGATGCGCGCGGGTGGTATCGGTCCACATCGTCGAATGCCGGAAGTTTGTTGCAAAACCCCAGAATGAACGATTAAGCGCGGCGTCAATCTAACCTGCTGATATAGATCAACTTAATTTCGGATCGTGCTCTCTCTAGCTGAGACAACCATTCGGTCAAAAATTGAAATCGCGAAACGTAGCTAATAGAGTTTTTGGTCTCGCCCTGCGTGGAGGAACAAACCCGTGTTGCGCATCGAATCCAACTCCATGTTTGCGCTCGCTGCAGCGCTAGCAATGACATCGGTTTCGGCTATTGCGAATGACGATCTGACGCGCAAGCAATGGTGGCCCTCGGAATTCGGTGCTAATGATCAAATCGGGGCGGCGAACCGGTTGACCCCGGCAAAGGTGCTGGAGGCAGCGGCGCTGATCAAGACGGGAACCGTGATTGACATGGGGCGCGTCGTCGAGGCTGAAATGCCGTTCTTCTCGCTGACTCCATACCAGCGCCAATACCGGCTCATAATTCCGGGAGGGCCGACCTACGGACCAATGGGCGAGAACAAGCTCATTTGGAACGAGGACTATATTGCCGGCGAGATCACCCAGAACGGCACGCAGTTCGACTCTCTTGCACACATGGGTACGGTCTATGCGGATCCTGATGGCAAAAGCGAAGTGCGCTATTATAACGGCCATCGGCAGTCCGAAATTGCCGACGGCCATGGCTTCAAGATGCTCGGCATGGAGCACGCTCCGCCGATCTTCACGCGCGGCATATTGGTCGATATCGCCGGCGCGATCGCGCCCCGCAGGCTGGAAGTGGGCGACGCCATATCGGTGGGCGACATCAAGGCCGCGCTTAAGCGCCAGGGAATGAGCGAGAAAGACATTCGGCCCGGCGATGCGCTATTCGTTAATACCGGCTGGGGCGATTACTGGAAGAAAGACAACGCCAAGTTCAACAGCGGCATTCCGGGGCTTTCTCCGGAAGCTGGCGACTGGGTGGTCAGCCGGAAGGTGTTGATGGTCGGCACTGACAATTGGGGGGTCGAGGCGATCCCCGACAAGGGTGGTCGCCTATTCGCGCCCAATCACCAGAAGTTCCTGGTCGAGAACGGCATCTACATCATGGAAAATATCGATTTCACGGGACTGATCGCGAAAAAGGCGTATCTCTTCGCTTTCTCGTTTGGGGCCATTCCGTTTAAGGGCGCTACCGGTTCGCCGGCGCGGCCGATGGCTATATTTTGACGGGTAGGATCTAAAAATGGGCCAAGGAAAAATCATCGCGGGTTTCATCGCGCCACATCCGCCGCATCTCGTTTATGCGGAGAACCCCCCGCAGAATGAGGCGCGATCCGAAGGTGGCTGGGAGCCTTTGCGGTGGGCCTCTGAACGCGCGCGCAAGAGCCTGGAAGAGATGAAGCCAGACGTATTGCTGGTCCACTCGCCGCACTGGCAAACTCTCGTCGGGCATCATTTTCTGGGCGTGAAGCGGCTGAAGGGCAAGTCGGTCGATCCAATCTTTCCCAACTTGTTCCGCTACAATTTCGACCTCGACGTTGATGTCGATCTCGCCGAGGCGTGTTGTGCGGAGGCGCAGGCTATGGGCCTGACCGCGAAGATGATGCGCAACCCCAACTTCCGCGTTGATTACGGGACCATCACCACGCTCCACATGATCCGTCCGCAATGGGATATCCCCGTGGTTGGAATCTCGGCCAACAACTCGCCTTATTACCTCACTCTCGATCAGGGCACAGACGAGATGGTGAAGCTAGGTGAAGCGACCCGGCGTGCGGTCGAGAAGAGCGGCAAGCGCGCCGTGGTGCTATGCTCGAACACGTTTTCGCACTGGCATTTCCATGAGGAGCCGGACCTGCCTGAGGACATGACAAAGGAACATCCCCAAAGTTATGTCGGTTATAAATGGGACATGCGGATTATCGAACTGCTCCGCCGGGGCGAGGTTGAGGAGGTCATGCGCCTGTTCCCGCAATGGGTGGAAGAGGCGTTTGCCGAAGTGAAGTCCGGTGCCTTTCCGTGGATGCTTTCAGCGATGGGCTTCCCGCACATCCCGGCCGAACTTCACGGCTATGGGACAGTGATCGGTACCGGCAATGCGGTCATGGAATGGAACCTCGAGAAAGCGGCGGCCTGACCCTATGACCGTTGTCTCCGCTTTTCTCGTGGCAGGCAATCCGCTTCCGCTGTTACGTCCCGACAATCCGCCTTGGCGGCCGCTTGTCGATGGCTATGTCCGCGCGGCCGACGCGTTGACCGCATCGAAGCCAGACGTGCTTCTCGTCTATTCGACGCAGTGGATCGCGGTGCTAGACCAACTGTGGCAGGCGCGACCGCGGACCGTCGGCATGCATGTCGACGAAAACTGGTACGAATATGGCGACCTCCGGTTCGATATCTCCGTCGATGTCGCTTTAGCCGAGGCATGTATCGCCGGTTCGGCCGAAGTCGGGGTGCGCGCCAAGGGTGTCGACTATGACCATTTCCCGATCGATACTGGCACGATCGTCGCGAACGCCCTGCTCAACCGCGATGGCGCACCACTCGTGATTGCAGCGAACAATGTCTATCATGATTTTGCGACTACGGAGCGGCTGGCGACGATGGCGGTCGGCAAGGCCGCAGAGCAGGGCAAGCGCGTTGCGATCATTGCGGTCGGCGGCATGTCCAGAGCCTATTTCGATAAAGAGATCATCCTGACGGAAGATCATATCCGCTACGTAGCCGACGAAGCTGCCAATCTAGCCTTCCTCAACGCGCTAAAAGGCGGCTCGGATGCGGCCCGCGCCGTGTTGGGCGACTATGTTGCTGCGGCCAAGCCGGACATGGGAATGAAGCATCTCGCGTGGATCCTCGGTGCGACAGGCGGCTTCGCGTCGGCCATCGTCCATGGCTATGGCCCACTTTATGGAGCCGGCGGCGCGGTCATCGAATTCAAAGTGGCCTGAGCGATGCGCGAGTATCAAAACTTCGTCGGCGGCGATTTCGTCGCGACCAATCGCCGGTTCGACGATGTCGATCCCGCGACCTCTCGAACGATCGCAACGGTCCACGAGGCCGACGCCGACCTGGTCGATCGCGCGGTCTCCGCCGGACGCAAAGCGCTCGCAGGGCCGTGGGGCGCGATGGGGCCGGACGACCGCGCCCTTGTATTGGATCGCATCGCCGACGGCATCGACGCGCGCTTTGGGGATTTTGTCGCTGCTGAGGTAGCCGACACCGGGCGCCCGATCAGCGTCGCCGAGACGCTCGACATTCCCCGCGGCGCCGCCAATTTCCGTACCTATGCCGCACTGCTGCGCACCGGCGGCGGTGAAGCCTACGAAAGCCAGACCGCCGATGGGGCGGGCGCACTAAACTACACGATTCGCCGTCCGCTAGGCGTAGTGGGCGTGATCGCGCCGTGGAATCTGCCGTTTCTGCTGTTCACCTGGAAGGTCGCGCCCGCGCTTGCCTGTGGCAATGCGGTGGTCGCCAAGCCGTCAGAAGAAACACCG
>JANLQW010000245.1:0-13716 GCA_031368085.1 Novosphingobium sp.
GACGAAATTGACCCCGCCATGCTCCCATCGGCGGCGATATTCGGCCTCGCGTTCGGGGGCCGAGACAGCGAAGGCGCTAACCTCGCTAAAATCGTACAATGTGCCGAGTTCCCGCGCGCGCGCGCGCATTGCGGGATAATCGGCCTTCAACGCGGCGAGCAGTGGCGGAGCGATCGGCTGGTTGCGCGCGGGCACAACGAAATTGGCCGTTCGCTGGAATACCACAACGTGTTCGGCCACCACCGCTAGCTGCGGGATGGCCTGAACTCCTGACGACCCGGTGCCGATCACCGCAACTCTCTTGCCCGAGAAATCGGGCTCCTCGTCCGGCCAAGCACCGGTGTGGAAGATCGGGCCGCGAAAGGATTCGATCCCGGCGATATCGGGCAACCGCGCCGCCGAAAGCGATCCGCTGGCCATGATGCAATACCGCGCGCGCAAATGGTCGCCGCGGTCGGTGTGCACGTCCCATCGCTGACTTTCGGAATCATATATCGCTGATACGACCTGCGTGGAGAACGAGATATCGCGGCGCAGATCGAAGTGGTCGGCGACATGATTCAAATAGGACAGGATCTCGGACTGCTGCGCATAGCGCTCGCTCCAGTCCCACTTCTGGTCCATCTCGGGCGAGAACGAATAGCTGTACTGCATGCTCTCGACATCGCAGCGCGCGCCCGGATAGCGGTTCCAGTACCACACCCCGCCAACATCGGGGGCAGCTTCAAAGGCATGCGCGGCAATTCCCATCTCGCGCATTTTGTGCACTGCGTACATGCCGGCAAAACCCGCGCCGACGATCACCGCATCAATGGTCCGCATCCCGGTCATACCGTATCACGCCCCTGCAAGATGGGCGGCAGCGTCTGCTCCGAAGCGATTTGACCAACGGCGATCCATATTAATGGTATGAAGTTTCTACCAGTGAGTATCAAGCGCTTCCTCCGCCGCCAACGATCCGTGGCTGGCTTTTTTAGTTCGACCAGCCGCCGTCGATAACATGGCACTGCCCCGTGGTGAAGGCGGCTTCGTCGCTGGCCAGATAGGTCGCGAGTGCCGCAATCTCCTCAACCTGGCCTAAGCGCCCGATAGGCTGACGCGCGACAAAAGCGGCGCGGGTTGCCGCATAATCATCGCTTGCGCGCATGCGCTGCTCGAGCGCGGCGGTCTCGATGGTGCCCGGGCAGATCGCGTTGCAGCGAATGCCGTCGCCAACGTGATCGGCAGCGAGCGCTTTGGTCAGGCCGATGACCGCGGCCTTCGTGGAGGCATAGGCGAAGCGATCGCGGACGCCGCGTACTGAACTTGCGACCGAAGACATGGTGATGATTGATCCGGCGCGGCGCGCGATCATGCCCGGCAGCAGCGCGCGGATCATACGATACATCGCCGTAACGTTAAGCTCGAACGAGCGCGACCATTGGTCCTCGTCGCAATCGAGCACGGTGCCGTAGGCCACCTGGCCAGCGCACAGGCACAGGATGTCGATATCGCCGGCACCGCGACAGAAGCTGTCGATCTGCGCCCGATCTGTGAGGTCGATGACATGTGTCGCGCAGGCGGCTTTCGCGCCCACTTCGGCGAGCGTTGCGGCATTGATGTCGAGCGCCAGAACCTGGGCACCTTCGTCCACGAAACGTTCGACGATCGCCCGTCCGATGCCCTGGGCGCCGCCGGTGACAATCGCAGTCTTGGCTTTAAGTCGGTCGGACATCGTCTGTCAGGGCCATTCTCGCTGGTATGCCAGTTCCGCCTGCGGGCACAGTGTGCTTTATCTCCCAGCCATTAGGCGATCCCGCACTACGATGCCAGCCGCTCGAAGACGGGAATGCTGGGTCTGCCCGGAAAAATGCTCCGGCTAATGGGCTGGCTGACGGGATGCTGGACAGCGTGCCCGGCGTGAGCCAAGAGTAGTTCAATCCCATGCTAACCTCAGGCCGCTCATGACCGAACCATCTATATCAAACGGCGCTTCTGCCGATGTTGGGGCTGAGGCGTCAGTCCAGCAGGTCGTTGACGGACTGAAGAAGCTGATCTGCCATGAGATTCCATCTGCGCGCGACATCTCCCTCGAACGGCTTTCACGCGCAGCCGGCGGCCTGTCTCGCGAGAACTGGTCGCTGGACGCAAGCTGGACCGATGCGAACGGTCGGCATGCACACCCCCTGATGCTCATGCGCGATGCCGCCGGCACCCTGCTCAACACAGAGCGATCCCGCGAGTTCGAAGTTCTGAAGGCCCTCGAAGGAAGCGCAGTCGTGGCCCCGGTTGTGCACTGGATGGACCCGGACGGGCGCTTTCTCGGCGCGCCATCGCTGGTGATGGCGCGTATGCCAGGCAGTTGCGATTATATGGTCCTCAATGGCAGTCGGCCTTTGCCGGAGCGGCTGCAGCTGGCCCATGACTTCCTCGAATTGCTGGTTGAAATCCAGGCGGTCGACTGGCGTGCGCGGGGCCTGGGCGAACGTCTGGGGGTGCCCGAGGGTTCGCCTGCGAAAATTGAACTGGGGCATTGGGAGACGGAGTACCGGCGGGTCCAGCTCGAGCCTCTTCCGGAACTGGATTATGTGTTGACGTGGTTGGACCGGACCGTGCCGCAAGCTGAGGCGATCGTGCTGGTCCACGGCGATTTCAAGCCGGGCAATGCGCTCATCGAGGATAATCGCATCACGGCCAAGATCGACTGGGAGACTGCGCACCTGGGCGACCCGCTGGAGGACCTTGGGTGGATCACCAATCCGGTGCGCAAGCGCGAGCATCAGATTCCCGGTCACTGGGAGCGCCAGCAAATCGTTGAGGCCTATCGCAAGCTGACCGGCCGCAAAGTCAGCGAGGCAAATCTCACCTGGTGGAATGTGTTCTCCTGCTGGAAGCTGGCGGTGATCCAGTTGACGGCTGTCAACGAATTCGTCGCCGGGCGCTACAACCGCGTATTCCACACGCCGTCCTGGTTGTACCGGCAAATGTTTCAGATGATGGAGGGTGCAGGATGAGACCCACGGTTGAAGAGCAATTGCAAGGAACCTGCCGTATTCTCGAGACCGTTGTCGCACCAAGTATTTCCGAGCCGTTCGCGCGCACCATCCTTGATAATCTCATTGCAAACCTTCGCATGGTGAGCGTCGCGCTGCCGAAAGTCGCGGGATTTATGCGCTACGACAATGCAGCCACGCTGGAGCAACTGGCGACACTGCGCGGGGTGCTGCCGCCTGAGCTCGTTGCCCGCATCGACCAGGCCCTGGCGGCAAACGAGCCCGACGTCGACGACGGTCCTGCGCAGGAAGAACGTAACCGGCTGCTGCGCGAGTTGCTCTCCGCCGCCGTCTGCAATCCAGGCTTGACCCCCGGAATGCGCCGCGCCGCCGAGAGCTTCATGATTGACCGGGCATCGCGCGTGCCAATGCGCTATGTTCCAACAGTGGCGACCGTCAACACATCAACTGCGAGATTGTAGAACATGCTAACCGCTCTTGACGATACGCTGTGGCATCAGTTGCCCACGACATTCGATCATGTCTGGACCAGTGATCCCCGATTCTACGACCGCTATTGGTTCGCCATCTATTCCGGAGATGGGCGGGTGGCCATCCAGATCACGATGGGCGCCTATCGCAACATGAACGTGCTCGATGCCGGGGCGGTGATGATCGTTGACGGCAAGCAGTACAACCTGCGCGTGTCGCGGTCGCTTAATGGCAGCGTTGAAACGGTCTGCGGGCCAGTGCGCATCAGCCCGATCGAAGCCCTCAAGTCCTTCGAAATCAATATCGAGCCCAGCGAGGGATCGCTGCACGGCCGCCTCCGCTGGGAATGCGTGGAACCGGCGCGCGAAGAGCATCCGCACTATACGCGCCTGCAGGGACGCACGGTCGAAGACTATCGCCGTTTTGACCAGATCGGTGTGGCCAGCGGGTTCCTCGAGGTCGAGGGCAAACGCGTAGAGATCGACAACTGGTGGTCTTGCCGCGATCATTCGTGGGGCGTGCGCCGCGGCATGGGCATTCCCGAGCCGGTTACCGGCCCCAAGGTGCCGCTTTCCGAGAAAGGGCATGTCATGTCCTTCCTGTTTTTTTCCACGACTGCCATGAGCGGGCACCTCCTGTTTCAGGGGCGGGGCGACGACGCTCCTTACACAACGGGCGTCGTTACCCGAGGCGCTACTGAAGAATTCGATCACGCCACCAATATTGCGCTCAAGGTCGAGTTGCATGAGGGCACCCGGCGCTTCCGCCGCGCCGGAGTGGTTGCGACCTTCGAGGATGGCAAACAATTGCAGTTGGAGGTGCTGGCGCAGGGCCCGTCGATCGCCATGCAGGGCCTGGGCTATAGCGGCGGCTACAACGACGGCCGCGGGCTCGGTGCATGGCGCGGCGAGAGCCACCTGGAATCGGACATCTGGGACGTCTCGCACCCTTCAAAGGTCGTTTATCCAGACGGTTCCGAAAAGGTTCACTGGCACCGCATCCAACCGGTGGCAATCGAAGCCAATTATGATGGCGAAACCAGCAGTGGAACCGGCAGCATGACGCTCACTATCGCCGGCCGGCTACCTGAACATTTACAGGTGAACTCTAACCCGTAGTTCCTTGAGGCTGAGTCGGAATTTTTGTAACCGCAACCTGCATCGCACCCTCCTACAACACCAGCCCTAGGGGCTTTTCCACCAGCTCGCGAAACGCCCCCATCAGCCGCGCGCCGTCCGCACCATCCACCGCCCGGTGATCGAAGCTTCCCGTCGCACTGATCGCGCTGGCCACCCCCAAAGTGCCATCCGGCATCACCCACGGCCGCTTCTCGCCGGCTCCGATTGCCAAAATCGTCGCTTGGGGCGGGTTGATCACGGCGGTGAACTGCTTGATCCCGAGCATGCCCATGTTCGACAGGCTGGCGGTGCCGCCCTGGTATTCGTCGGGTTTGAGCTTGCCTTCCCTGGCGCGGGCGGCGAGGTCGTTCATCGCCAAAGCGATCGACGAGAGGCTGCGCGAATCCGCCTCCGAGATGATCGGCGTGATCAGTCCGCCGGGGATGCTCACCGCCACCGAAATATCGGCGCGGGAATAGCAGATCAGCTCGTTACCGGCGAAGGCGACATTACAGGCGGGCACTTCGATCAGCGCTTTGCCCAGCGCCTTGATCAGTAGATCGTTGACCGAAAGTTTGACCCCCTGCTTCTCCAGCGCTTCGTTGAGTTCGGCCCGCAACGTCAGCAGCCGGTCCACACGGATGTCGACTGTCAGGTAAATATGCGGCGCGGTCTGCATCGATTGGGCGAGGCGGCGGGCAATTGTCTTGCGCATGCCGGACAGCTTCTCGACCCTATGCGGCACGCGCGGATCGAGCAGCGCGCGGGTTTCCTCGGCCATTCCGGTCGGCACCGACGTGACGGCCGGGGCAGCGGGCGCGCTTCCCGGCTGGGCGGCTTCCACATCCGATTTGACAATTCGCCCTTTGGGTCCGCTGCCCGTCAGGCCGGCGAGATCGACGCCCTTATCGGCAGCGAGGCGTTTGGCCAGCGGAGACGCAATCAACCGGTCACTCTTGATGACAGGAACGGGAGCGGTAGCTTTCGCCATCGCGGGCGCGGGTGCCGGTGCAGCTACAGGCGCAGGATCGAGCGGCTTTTCCGCCTTGGAAACCGCCGGCGCAGGCGCGGAATCCTCGCCATCCTCGGTCAGCGTTGCGATCACCGTGCCGACTTTCACGTTTTCCGTTCCTTCGGGCACCGCAATCGAAACGATCTTGCCCTCGTCCACCGCCTCGAATTCCATCGTCGCCTTGTCGGTTTCGATTTCAGCAAGGATATCGCCCGAGGCAACCGTGTCGCCTGGCTTGACCAGCCATTTCGTCAGCTTGCCGTGCTCCATCGTCGGTGAGAGCGCGGGCATCTTGATTTCGAGCGGCATGGATATTTTCCGACGGCAATGGGGGTGGCGGGAAGTGTCTCATACTTGGCCAAATTGGCCGCGCGGGGCAAGCACCTTGCGCGGATCGCCGAACTGTCGGATATCTGCGAACGGGGATTGGTGCGATGCGCGTATATCTGGTGATTATGGACGATACAGAGGAGGCGCTGGTTGCGTTGCGCTTCGCCGCGCGCCGCGCGGCCAAAACCGGGGGCGCGGTGCACCTGCTCGCCCTGATCGAACAGCAGCCCTTTGTCGCATTCGGCGGTGTCCAAGCAACCATCGAGGAAGAAGCCCGAGCCCGCGCCGAAGCGACAGCATTTACCGCAGTCGGCAGCATCCTCTCGGAGGGAGGGGCGATGCCGGTGATTTCAGTCAAGGCAGGCGATGCCGTGAAGCTGGTGCGCGATTATCTGGCCGAGCATCCCGAGATAGCGGCGTTAGTCCTCGGCGCAGCGCAGGAGAGCGGTCCCGGCCCGCTGGTCGCCCATTTCACCGGGGCAATGGCGGGGCAGATGCCGTGCCCGGTGTTTGTCGTGCCCGGATCGCTGACCGACGAGGATATCGCTCGCCTCAGTTAATGCGGATGTGCGGTCAACCTGTTCCATCCGGGCGTGACTGCGGCTAGGGGGTGGCCATGGCCGACAAGCTCACCGAAATTTGCGATGCCAAGCGCCTGGAAGTCGCGGCCCGAAAGCGCGCGGCCAGTGTCGGCGATTTGGATAGAGCCGCCGCTGACCAGTCGCCGCCCCGAGGCTTTCGCGCCGCGCTTGAAGCCACATGCGCGGCGGGCTTCGCCTTGATTGCCGAAATCAAGCGAGCATCGCCTTCCAAAGGCCTGATTCGCGCTGATTTCGATCCCGCGGACCATGCCCGCGCCTATGCCGCCGGCGGCGCGGCTTGTCTTTCAGTGCTGACTGACGCGGGCTTTTTTCAGGGGCATGAGGACTATCTGGTCGCGGCGCGCGGTGCTTGCGAACTGCCAGTTCTGCGCAAGGATTTCATGGTCGATCCTTGGCAGGTCGCCGAATCCCGCGCGATAGGAGCCGATGCGATCCTGATCATCGTCGCCGCACTGGACGATGCGCTGATGCGGGAAATCGAAAGCGCGGCGCTGGAGCGCGGGATGGACGTACTGGTCGAGGTCCATAACGAGGCCGAAATGGAGCGCGCAGGCGCATTGCGCTCGCGGCTGATCGGCATAAACAATCGCGATCTTAAACGCTTCGTCACCGATCTCGCCGTCACCGAGCGCCTCGCTCCGTTGGCGCCGGACGGCGCCTTGCTGGTGAGCGAAAGCGGAATCGCGGCCCACGCCGACCTGCTGCGCCTGGCCGGCAGCGGCGCGGGCTGCTTCCTCGTCGGCGAAAGCCTGATGCGCCATAAGGACATCGAGGCGGCGACACGGAGACTGCTGCATGGCTGAACTCACTCATCTGGACAAGCACGGCAACGCCCGGATGGTCGATGTCGGCGGCAAGCCCGCGACGCCGCGCATCGCCGTCGCCTCGGGCCGCATCCGCATGAGCGCCGAGGCGCTCGCCGCGATCCGGGAGGGCGATGTGCCGAAGGGCGACGTGTTGGCCGCCGCGCGCATCGCCGGGATCATGGCGGCGAAGAAGACCGCCGAGCTGATTCCGCTCTGCCATCCGCTGTCGCTCGATGCCGTGACCGTCGATTTCGCCTTCGAGGACGACACCGTGCGCGCCACCGCGACCGCCTCTCTCACGGGCAAGACCGGCGTTGAGATGGAAGCGATGACTGCGACTTCGATCGCACTGTTGACTATCTACGATATGGCCAAGGCGCTCGACAAGGGCATGGTCATCGAGTATGTGCGGCTCATCGAAAAACGCGGCGGCAAGTCCGGCGACTGGCGGGCGGAGCGATGACGACCGCGCCCCTGCCGCTCGAAGAAGCCGAAGCGCGGCTGCTGGCGCTGGTAGAGCCGCTGCCGGTCGAGCACGTCGATGTCGAAAGTGCCCTGGGGCGTTACCTTGCCGAGCCGCTGCTCGCGCGCCGGACCCAACCCGGGGCGCATCAATCCGCGATGGACGGTTATGCAGTGGCGACAGGCGATAGCGCCGGGCCATGGCAGGTGATCGGCGAGAGCGCGGCGGGGCATCCGTTTTCCGGCACCGTCGCGCCGGGTGACGCTGTGCGCATCTCGACCGGTGCCATGCTGCCAGCCGGCGCGGAGGCGGTGATCCTGCAGGAAGATATTCAGCGCGATGGCGAGCAGATCGCCCTGACCGGCGAAGCGCCCTCCCCCCCTGCCAAGCACATCCGCCGCCAAGGCATGGATTTTCACAGCGGTGCGTCGCTGCTCGGCTCCGGCACCCGCATCGGCCCGGCGCAGATCGCCCTGGCCATTACCGCCGGACACAAGCATCTCGCCGTGCGCCGCCGCCCGCGCCTTGCCATCATCGACAGTGGTGACGAGTTGGCGATGGATTATGACAGCTGCGGCCCGCATCAGGTGCCCGCCAGCAATGGTGCGATGCTGGCGGCGATGGCGGCGAGCCTGCCGTGCGAGGTCAAGCGGCTCGGCCCGGTGGCGGACCGGATGGATGCGATCGCGGCAGTGCTGGAAGGGGCAGGAGATGCCGATCTGATAGTCACCAGCGGCGGCGCATCGGTCGGCGATCACGATCTGATTCGCCCGGCGCTTGAGGCTTGGGGCGCCGACATCGATTTCTGGCGCATCGCAATCAAGCCCGGCAAGCCGCTGCTGGTCGCACGGCGCGGGCGCCAGCTGGTGCTTGGCTTGCCCGGAAACCCGGTATCGAGCCATGTCACCGCGTATTTCTTCATGCTGCCGCTGCTGCGCGCTTTACTGGGTGCGGCATCGCCCCTGCCCCGGCCTTTCCGCGCGGTACTGTCTGTTCCGCTCAAGCCGGGCGGATCGCGGAGGGAGTTCTTGCGAGCGCGCTGGGATGGTTCGGAGATCGCCGCGCTCAACCTGCAGGATAGCGGCGCCCTCTCATCACTCGCGGCCAGCAATGCACTCATCGAACGCGCCGCTCATGCCGCCATAGCTCCGATCGGCGAGATGATAACCGCCTATCTGCTCGAAAATGGCGGAATCGCTTGACGCGCTCCGAATCGTTGCTTAATTGTTCCGCATTCGTTCGCTGAACTTTTCGAGTTCACAAGGAGAACAGAAATGCTGACGCGCAAGCAGCACGAACTGATCCGCTTTATTCAGGACCGGCTGGAGGAGACTGGCATCTCTCCCTCATTCGAGGAAATGAAGGAAGCGCTCGATCTCAAATCGAAGTCGGGGGTCCACCGGTTGATTTCGGCACTGGAAGAACGCGGCTTCATCCGCCGCCTGCCCAACCGCGCGCGCGCGCTGGAAGTCATGCGCCAGCCGGAAGATGTGACCAGAGGGTCGGTCCGTGCCGCGGCCAATGGCAATTCGGCACTTACCGGCATGCGGGCGCCGACCATGCCGGTTGCGGCTGGTTCGGCGGCAAACGATGTCATCCAACTGCCGCTGCACGGGCGCATCGCCGCCGGTATGCCGATCGAGGCACTGGAAGGCCAGTCGACCCTGCCGGTCCCGGCAGCCTTGCTTGGTCCGGGCGAACATTACGCGCTGGAGGTCTCGGGCGATTCGATGGTCGAAGCCGGCATTCTCGATGGCGACTATGCGCTGATCCGCCGCACCGAAACCGCGCGCGACGGTGAAATTGTCGTGGCGCTGGTGCGCGGCGAAGAAGCAACACTCAAATATTTGCGCCGTGAAGGCGGGATGATCCGGCTCGATCCGGCCAATGCCGCCTATGAACCGCAATTCTATCGCCCCGGTGAAGTCGAAGTGCAGGGCAAACTCGCGGGGCTGCTACGGCGCTATCACTGAGGCAGCTGGACTGGCGCTGACGCAGGCGCAGGTGATTGCCGAAATGCGGGCCGCGCGTCGCCTGATGGGGCTGCTCTAAAATCGCGCGCCGGGCGCGGAGTGGGAACCCGCCACCAGCCGTGCTTGCCCTGTCCGTCCGCGACGGTGACGATATGCCCTTCGGTAAGATCGATCGTCAGGCCTCCAGTCCTGTCAAGCAGCGCGCGGTCGGCTTTGAGCCGGTGCGGCTGGCATGAGCGGGGTAGCCAGCGGTCGGCGATGACGATATCGCTGCGCGCGCAGGCGGCCGCCAGTTCGCGCTCGGGCACCGCTTGCTTGCCGCGCGCGATCAGCACCCGCCAGTTTTGGCCACCCCGGCGCAGTTCGACCACGCAGAAATCCGGACTGCACCGCGCGCCAGGCCACTCGGCCAGCATCAACACCGTGCCGGCCATCCCGGCGATCTCTGTCAAATTCTCGCGGGCATAGCTGCTGTCGCCGTCGCGCAGCACTAGCAGGCGATTGCCGATCTCCCCGGTAATTCCGACATGGCGGCCGTCACCCGAGACCAGCACATCTGGCGGGCGCAGCAGCGTCAGCGAGAAAATGGCAGCAGCAATCGGAACAAGGCCCAGCAGCCGCACTCGCCCGCGCCACAGCGCCAGCCACAACGCCCCGCCGATGAATACCAGAAAGCTCGCGGTGCCCATCGCTGGTACATGGTTGACCGATCCCGGCAGCGATGCCGTCCAATGGGCCAATCCAAGCAACAATTCCAGCGACTTGCCTGTCAGCCACCAGACAGGTGCGCCAGCGCCGACGCAGTCTAATAACAGCGCGAGCGCAATCAGTGGCATCGACACGAAAGTCGCTAGCGGTATGGCAAGGACGTTGGCGAGCGCTCCGTAGACCCCGGCTCGGTGAAAGTGAAAAAACGCGATTGGCATCAGCGCGAACTCAATCACCAGTCCGGTTATCAGCAGCAACGCCAGCCGCCGCGCCAGCCGGATGCCCCAGCCTTCTTCGCGGTGCGCCAGGAATTGCCGCACTGGCTCGCTGGCGTGGAGTGCGACAATTGCCAGCACAGAGGCAAAACTCATCTGGAAGCTGGGCCCGATTACCGCTTCGGGCCACAGCAGCATGACGAAGATTGCCGCGACGGCGAGCATCCGCATCGACAGTGGCTCGCGTCCCAGTGCCAGCGCCAGCATCACCAGCAATGCCCCGGCGCATGAGCGTACGGTCGGCACCTCGGCCCCGGTCAGCAGGGTATAGGCAACACCCGCCCCGGCTGCGGCGCCGGCCGCGACAACCGGCAGCCGCACCCGAAGCGCCAGCCATGGCCAAAGCGCCAGCAGGCGGATCGCCAGGAAATAGGCCCCGGC
Organism: Novosphingobium sp.; assembly: GCA_031368085.1. Lineage (GTDB taxonomy): Bacteria > Pseudomonadota > Alphaproteobacteria > Sphingomonadales > Sphingomonadaceae > Novosphingobium. The sequence goes on from JANLQW010000245.1 coordinate 11,133, forward strand.
GATCACCGCGCTGACATGGAGCCCGCTGACCGACAGTAGATGGGTCAGCCCCGAATCGCGCATCGCGTCTTCGTCGGCCGCCGCAATGCCGCCCCGGTCGCCGCTGGCGAAAGCGGCCGCGATGCCCCCCGGCGAGCCGGGCAGCTTGGCATGGATATGGTTGGACACGCGCCGCTGCAGTCGCCCGATCCCGCCGGTCGTCCGTCCATCCCCTGCAATCTCGATCGGTCCCAGCGCACTTCCGGTTGCCGCGAGGCCCTGGAACCACGCCGCCCGGGCGAAATCATAGGCGCCCGGCAGCATCGGTGCGGCCGGCGGCATCAGCCGCGCTTTGACGCGAATTATGGCGCCCTCGGTCGCTGCCGGACTGTCGAGTTTGTCCGCAACATTGATCCGGATCCGGGTAGGGTGCCCGCTATCGGGATTCCGGACCGCGAGAACCAGCCTTATGCGTCCATTCGCTGGCTCTTCCTGCCGGTCCAGTACCTCGCCGGTGAGCGTCGTGACAATCGGCGCGGCGATACCGGGCACCCCGACCATCGACGACTTCGCCCAGACGGTCGCGCACCCCAAAGCCACCGCCAGCGCCAGCAATGTGCCGGACTGGCGGGTGAGCGCTAAAGCGCCATCCGCGCGCAGCATGCCCAGAAGGCTTATGGCAACCGCGAGGCTCGCGACTAGCAGCGCCAGCCACTGCCAGCTATTGGCCAGCCCGAACCACAGGCCGATGCCTGCGGCAAAGGCAACTGCCAGCCAGGGCGCCGGGTCGAAGCCGCCCGCAGATAGAAAGCGTTCCAACCCGGTAAACAGGACGCGCGCCGTGCTGGACAAGCCGCGCGCCCTGCGCCAAGAGCTATGTTGCAGTGCAGCGTCCCCTCCCGGTACGCTGGCTGCCTGCGGGTAGAGCGCGGCGTCGGTGGCCATGCCCCATTGGACAGGAAGGGACAGTCGTTGGCAAGTTCCGGGGCGAGCATTGGCGCGGCAGGCGGCAGCGCGGCGGCGGGCCGGGCTGTCGTCACGCGCTTTGCCCCCTCGCCAACTGGCTACCTCCACATCGGCGGCGCGCGCACCGCATTGTTCAACTGGCTGTTCGCCCGCCATCACGGCGGCAAATACCTGCTGCGCATCGAAGATACCGACCGCGCCCGCTCAAGCGAGTCGGCCATCGCGGCGATCCATGACGGCCTTGAATGGCTGGGGCTGGACGGCGACGAGCCTGTGGTGCTCCAGTTTGCCCGCTCCGCCCGCCATGCCGAAGTGGCGCAGCAGCTGCTGGACGGCGGACATGCCTACCGCTGCTATCTGTCTAGCGAGGAACTGGCCGATCGCCGCGCGCTGGCGCAGGCTGAGCGCCGGCCGTTTCGCATCGACAGCGAATGGCGCGAGGCCGATCCTGCTGGCGCCCCGGCGGACACGCCCTTCGTCGTGCGAATCAAGGCCCCGCGCGGCGGCGAGACGGTGATCGACGATCTCGTCCAGGGCCGGGTCACCGTCAGCAACGCCGAAATTGACGATTTCGTCCTGCTTCGTTCGGACGGCACGCCGACCTATATGCTCGCAGTTGTGGTCGATGATCACGACATGGACGTGAGCCATGTCATCCGCGGCGATGACCATCTCAACAACGCTTTTCGCCAGCTGGCGATCCTGAGGGCGATGAACTGGGCTGAGCCGGTCTATGCGCATGTGCCGCTGATCCACGGGCCGGACGGCGCCAAGCTGTCAAAGCGCCATGGCGCGCTCGGTGTCGATACTTACCGCGACGAGCTTGGTATTCTGCCAGAGGCCCTGTTCAATTATCTGCTGCGGCTTGGCTGGGGTCACGGCGACGACGAGATCATTGCCCGCGAGCAGGCAGTCGCATGGTTCGACATTGCTCATGTCGGCAAAAGCCCGGCACGGTTCGATCTCGCCAAGCTGCTGAGTCTCAACGGGCATTATCTGCGCGAAGCGGATGATGCGCGGCTTGCCGGGCTAATCGCCAGCAAGCTTCCCGGCAGCCTGGACCTCGATCTGCTAGTTCGCGCGATGCCAGTCCTGAAGGTGCGGGCAAAGGATTTGCACGAGCTGGCCGAAGGCGCGGCATTCCTGTTCGCCCAGCGGCCGCTGACGCTTGATTGCAAGGCTGCGGGTTTGCTTACCGCCGAGGCGCGCGATCTGCTGACGCGGATTCATCAACGCCTTACGCACGAACACGGCTGGACAAGCGAGTGTCTCGAAGCCACTCTGAAGGAATTGGGGGAAGAGTTGGGGGTGGGCCTTGGGAAGCTCGCCCAGCCGCTGCGCGCGGCACTGACAGGGCAGACAACTTCGCCGGGTATTTTCGCTGTGCTGGGTCTGCTGGGGATACGAACGCCTGGCCCGGATTGCGGACCAGGCGACTCTCGCCACGACCAACGAGATATTAAGGAGTTAAGTCAGGTGGGTGAACAAGCAAAGCTGAACGCGGGCGGCAAGGATTTCGTCTACCCGCTCCTTTCCGGCAGCATCGGCCCGGATGTCATCGATATCCGCAAGCTTTATGGCGATAGCGGGATGTTCACGTTCGACCCGGGCTTCACCTCGACCGCAGCCTGCGAAAGCG
>JANLQW010000255.1:0-14068 GCA_031368085.1 Novosphingobium sp.
TGCGCGCGCGAATCGCGCGCGTATACGCGAGCGTGTTGCGCGTCAGGCGGGCGACACGAAAACCCATTTCAAACTCAATCTGCGGCGTTCAAACTACGGGGTTCCAGCGCCGCGCGGAGCAAACCGATGTCGGCGTGATCCAGGCCACTGGGTCTCAACTCCCTGAGCATGCGCACGGCGGCTATTTCATTGATTGCCAGCCATCGCTCCTCTGGTCTCTTGTCCCTGACAACCTCGGAGATGATGCGCAGACGGTCCGGCGTAATCGGCTCCGATCCTGCCGCACCAGTGGCCAATTGAAGCAGTGATAAGCGTTCGGAATGCTCCTCCGCCTCATGCTCAAGGACAGCTGTCACGCTCGGATATCGCTGCTTTATGACGGCTTTCGTGAATTGCCTGACGTCCAAGCCGAGCGCCATTGCGAGCTGCGGCGCGCGATCAAGCGGGATCGCCATTCGGCCGTTGGCCATATGGCTTAGCACGGTCGCCTGGTTGATTTCGAGCCTTTTCGCGAGCTCACGGAGCCCTCCCCGTTCCCGTAGGGTATGGCGACGAATTGCCCCCTTCAGGGTTTGCGCGGCCTCAGTGTCGGCAAATGGATGAGTTCGAGGATCCAACGGAATCTTCCAAAATGAGCTGGTGATGGCTTATGCGATTTTGCTCGCCAGAGCAACAATTGTGTGTTAATCACCACACATGAAAAAATCCCTAGGGCCATTCCGCCAGCGCAGCGCCCATTGCAGGCAATCCGAAATGCAAATCGAAAAGGATCATTCGCTAAGCCCACTTTCGAGCTGCGGTATTTCGCTGAGTGACCCGATGACATCTACCCTAACGAAATTCGCCGGCAGGTTGGCTTCATGATCCCTTCGCTTCTGACTGAACGCGAAGCCGCAGCTGCTCTGCAACTCTGCGGCCGAACTTTGCGAAAGGCGCGTCAAAATGGAAGCCTGCGATTTGTGAGAATTGGGCGTGCGGTTCGCTACACGATGCGCGACCTTGAAGACTTCATTGTATCAGCACAGGTAGCAAACGACACGCCGCCGCCGCGAAGCAGGGTGAATGCGCCACGCTCCCGAACTGGACAAATCGTGCCCTTCTCAGCCCGTCAAAGGCGAGAATGACCCCATGTCAGTCTACCGGAAAACTGGCTCCCCCTACTACCACTTCGACTTTCAGTTCCGAGGTCGGCGCTACTATGGCTCGACCGGCTGCACTGGGAAGCGTGACGCAGAAGAATTCGAGCGGCGAGAGAGGCGCAAGGCCACGTTACCAGAGATGCAGCGCCCGCCGATCAGCATCGACGAAGCGTGCGGCTTATATCAGGAGCATGCTGAAGGTCTGCCGAGCTGGAAGACGATCGAATACATGCTTGCGGCGTTTGTGAAAGGGGTTGGTCCAAAGCGCCTTCTGTCCGAAATTACCCAACGAGACTTGCAGCTCTATTTCGCCAAACGTAGCGCCGGACGCTCCAACGCCACCGTCAATCGAGAGATTGAAAATGCTCGCTCAGTGTGGCGACATGCCGAGCGCACACGCTTTGATGTTGGGGAGCCTCCCGAGTGGAGTGCCCTTTTACGCAAGGTCGGTCGCCGACCGCCGAGGGAACTTTCTTATGATGAGGAATTCAGGTTGTTTGTGCATTTACGTGACGACTTGAAGGACGCAGTATCATTCCTCCTCAAGTCAGGCTGGCGGCGTGCTGAAGTGCTGGGACTCCGATGGGCGGATTGCTCTCTCGAGAAGCGTCAGGCCGCCACACGCATTAAAGGCGGCGATGTGATCACTAGGCCGCTTAACGCCGCTCTCGAGGCCCTGATAATAGGACAACCACGGGTTGGACCCTTCGTCTTCACATACGTCTGCCAGCACAGCAGGGAGAAGCGGCGTAAGGGAGAACGATATCCACTCACGCCGACTGCTCTGCGCAAGCCATTTGCCCAGGCACTTTCAGATGCGAGGATTCAAGCTTTCAGGATCCACGACTTGCGTCATACCCGTGGAACCCGAATTGTGCGCGAGACAGGGTCGATCGCAGCAGCACAGAAGGCACTTGCGCACCGCAGCATGAATACGACTTTGCGCTATGCGCATGTTCTGGATGAGGATGTAAGACAAGCACTCGATGCATCCGAGTCCCGAAATAGTCACGAAGCGGTGACGTCTCATCGACGTAAAGGTTAGACTATACAAAGCGTTAGATCATATACCGCATCACCGTGTAAACGAGATGCTCTACCAACTGAGCTAACCGCCCCAACCCGGGGAGTGGCGGCTTCTAACGCCTTTCGAGGGAGGGTCAACAATCCGAATTGGGAACACAGGGGCAGCCTCGAAGCAGATGCAGCTGTCTTCCGCGCGGATAGTCTTCCGCTTCGAAAGTGCGAGAGCGCACCACTAAACCTCGACTGACCGCAGGAATTCCAGCAGCGCCGCATTCACTTCATCCGGACGTTCCTGCTGGATCCAGTGCCCCGAGCCGGGAACGATCCGTTCCATCCGCAGATCTTCGCAGATCGCACGCTGATCCTGGACGCAGCCGGGGAACATCGCCAACACGATCTCCTTGTCGCCAGCGAAGAATCCAGCGGGCTGGCGCACGTGCTGATCGCCATAGGTGCGCGCCTCCGCCTCGTTGCGATCCCAGTTGCGATACCAGTTGAGCGGGCCATGGAATCCGCCTGCGGCAAAGGCAGCGGTATAAACGTCCAGCTCGGGATCGCTCATGAAGCTCAGCGGTCCGGGCGGCGGCAGCGACAGTCCCTTGAGCAGCGGATCGTCGATCGGCCGGTCGCTGACCCAGTCGTTCAGCGGCGCGTCGCCCGACAGCGAATAATAGACCCGCTTCAGCGTATCGCGCGGGTTCCGATCCAGTTCGGCTTCCGCCGCGCCAACCGGCTCGAAATAGCGCATGTAGTAAAAGCGGTTCGGATAGGCCGAATCAAACCACGTGTGCGCCGAGATGCTGGCCGCCACCCGGTGCGGCACGCTGAGCGAGAACACCGCCGCCACTTGTTGGGGAAACCGCAGCGCGCAGCGCCACGCCACCGGGGAGCCCCAGTCATGCCCGACCGAAATCCACCGTTCGCGCCCTAGGCCGCGGGCGATGGCGGCCATATCGTCGGCATGGGCGTCGTGCGAATAAAGCGCGGGATCCTCGGGTTTGGTGCTGGCACCATAGCCGCGCATGTCCGGCACGGCGACCATGTACCCCGCCGCGACCAGCGGGCCGACCTGGTGGCGATAGGAATAGCCCAGTTCCGGCCAGCCGTGCATCAGGATCACCAGCGGCCCGGCACCTTCCACCACGGCCGAAATCGGCCCTGCGGCGCCGGCAAAGGTCTGCCGGTTCAATGCGGCCCTGTTCACAGTTCGATCCCCCCGGCCCGCATGGCAATAAGCCGCGAATCCACCAGAGCCGCCGTACGGTGCTTCACCACCGCCTGATAAGCGGGATCGCTGAACATTGCCGCAACCAGCGCTCCATCCGGATATTCGACGATCAGGATATCATCCCATCGCTCGTCCGGGGGGCAGACGGTGTGCCCCGCCGCCCGTCCGGCCCAGATCACCTTGCCGCCGCGGGCCATGACCAACTCGGTCGCCACCGGGGCATAACGCTGGTAGTAAGCGTCGCGTCCGCTGCATGGCGGCAGTTCCTCGCCATCGTATTGCGCTTGGTCGCGAAAGCGCAGCAGGTTCAGCATCGTCACCGGTTCGCCCGGTGGCAGCGCCTGCGCCAGTTCGGCCATTGCTTCAGGCGTGATTGCTACGGTTCGCATATCATCTCCTACGTGGGTCTGCCGCAGCATAACCACACAATCCGCTGCGCGGCGAGTGCGTTTGATGCCAGTTGACCACTTGGGCAGCTGCTACCCGCCCGGGGCTGAGAGCAATTTATCACGGCGGCAGCTTGTCGCCAAACCGGATAGGGCGCCCCGGCGCGGGTTGCCCGAGCGGAGGGAGCTCGATCAATTCTGGCTGCTGCACCGACCTTGCGCAGTGGCTGCATTGATTGCCTATGGCAGCGGCGGCGCGGGCATGTTAGGCGACTGGCGCCGCAGCCGCAGGGATACCCGTGACCATTTCCGACCCGTCCAGCCGGTCGCTTCTCCCGGAAACCACGATGCCGGCCAGACTCGATTTCGGCTGCGGCCAAGCCAAACAGCCCGGCTTTATCGGCATGGATATTTTCCCCGGCGACGGCGTCGATGTCGTCCACGATTGCGACCAATTTCCCTATCCATTCGCCGACGACAGCTTCGACGAGATCCGTTGCGATAATTCGCTCGAACATGTCGCCGACTTTATCGCCGCTGTCGTCGAACTACACCGCATTCTGAAACCGGGCGGCGTGTTGAAGGTGCTTGTGCCGCACTACTCCGGCCCGAATGCCTATGGCGATCCGACCCACAAGACGTTTTTCGCTTATACCACCTTCGACCGCTTTATCGGCGCGGGTAGCTACCGCACCCCGCAATCGGGAATGTTCCGGTGCCGCCGCCGGATGTTCGGGATGCCGGACGGGCGCGGCAGCTGGTTCAAGGCCCTGCCCAAGTTGCTATTCAACCGCTTTCCCCATTTTTATGAGCATCGCCTGTGCTGGATCTTGCCAGCGCAGGCGATCTACTACGAACTCGAGGCGGTCAAGCCGCCCGCGCCCGGCGCAGAAACGGGATAGCGGATCACACCAGCCGCGACGCGCCCGTACCGAGCTCGGCAAAGAATCGCGCCACGGCATCAGCCGCTTTGTCGGTCAGCGCAATGAAGGCCCGGCGCCGATCGGCTTCGTCTTCGACCCGCTGGAACAGACCGGACTCGGTCAGCTGGCCAATCCAGCGCAGCGCTGTGGTTGGCGGCACGCCCGAGGCGATGCACAGCGAGGTAACCGAAACGCGCGTGTGTTCGGCCCGCGCCGCAGTGAGATCGAGCAGCATGTCCCAGGCGGGATCGCAGAACAGCTCACCGTCGAAAAATCGCGCACGCAATTGCCGCTGGCGGATGATGCGGCGCACCAGCCGGGGATCGGGCAACGCGGGCCGGGTCGCCCGCACCAAGCGGTCGCCATTGTCGTCCGGCTTGCCAGTGAACGAGGACTTGGGGGTTTCGAAGCGGAAGGCGCTTTCGTTGCCGGCAAACGGATCAACTGGCCCGGCGCCGCCGCTCAGCCGTTCAAGCCGCTCGGCGATCTGGCCGACCTGCTCGGTCAGCCGCAGCAGCACCAGCCGGTCTTCCTCGGAAAGTTCGCGCAGCCGCAGACTGGGCATGCGCCCAAGCACCCGGCCGAGCGCAATCACCCGGTCGGCGCGGCTGGGATCGACCAGAATCTGCGGGCTCGACTGATCGAGGCAAGCGAACACATCGTCAAGCGCGGCGACGCTGGTCGAGACGATCAGATGCGCCCCGCAATGCGCCGCCCGCATATCGAGCCGCGACAGTGCCGCCAGTTCCGCGCCCCGCACCTCCGGGCAATCGAGCAACACCACTTCGCCAAGCACCTGCGCCTCACCCTCAAGCAGACTGGCGACATCGGCGACTTCGGCGATGCGAAAACCGGCAGCCTCGGCATCGTCGCGAATGGTCCCGCGCAAATGCGCCCGGTCAGCGTAGATCGAAAGCGTGAGCGGCAGACCGGCGGCATCGTTGGCGGGTTCAGCATAGGAGAAATTGGCTTGGGTCATGGTGTGCGACTCCGTTCCTTCGAACATAAGTAGAACAAACAGAGGTTATGTCAAGAATGGATGTAACTCTGGCTCCACCCCGCCAGTTCCCGCCGCACCAGCGCCTCAAGCATCGCCATCCCTGCCTCGCCGTCGTTCAAACAATCGAGCGCGGCGAAGTGTGTGCCGCCTGCGCGGAGAAACAGATCGCGCCCTCTGATCGCCAGTTCCTCGCGGGTTTCAAGGCAATCGGCGGCGAAGCCTGGCGCAGCGATGGCGAGCGCGGTGGTGCCTTTCACCGCCTCCGCCCTGAGCACCGATTCGGTCGAGGGTTCCAACCACCTGGCTCGGCCGAAGCGCGACTGGAAGGCGGTCTCGATTCTGAGGGCCGGATAATCCGCCGCCAGCGCTTCGCCCAGCAGCCGGGCGGTCTTGCGGCAGTGGCAATGGTAAGGATCGCCCAGCTGGAGCGTGCGTTCGGGCATGCCGTGGAAGCTGAGCAGCAGGACTTCCGGCGTAAACGACAGTCTGCCGAGCTGGGCAGCAATGTCGCTGTGCAGCGCTGCGATATGCAGCGGATCGTCGTAATAGGGCGGCAGGGTGCGGATCGCGGGCTGCCAGCGCATGGCTTTGAGCGCGGTGCCGGCTGCATCGATTGCGCTGGCCGTCGTCGCGCCGGAATACTGCGGGTAAAGCGGGGCGATCAGGATGCGCTCGCAGCCGGCCTGCTTCAGCCGCGCCAGCTCAGCCGCCAGCGCCGGATTGCCATAGCGCATCGCCCAGCCGACCTGCACCGCCCAAGGTCCGCCGGCGCCCATCCGCACCTGCAAAGCGCGGGCCTGCGCGGCGGTGATCGCGGCGAGCGGTGAGCCGGCCTCGGTCCACACTTGCGCGTAGGCATGTGCCGATTTCTTTGGCCGCGTGTTGAGGATGATCCCGCGCAGGATCGGCTGCCAGACCAGCGGGGGGATTTCAACTACGCGGGGATCGGAGAGGAATTCCTTGAGGTAGCGTTTCACCGCTTCCGGTGTGGGGGCATCGGGGGTGCCGAGGTTGACCAGCAGCACGCCGATGCGGGCTGGAGGAATGCGGGGGTGATCCCCGGGAAAGGCAGTCTCACTATCCATTCTCCCGCATCCCTGAGATTGTCGAAGGGCTGTTCTTTTCTTCGCCCCAAACACCCCACCTCAAGAACCAGAACAGCCCTTCGACAAGCTCAGGGAAGTCGGAGTTGGGGGAGACCATGGGAACAGGTGGCTGGGAAAAACGCATCAAAAATCCTCCGAAAGCAGCGGCAGCTTGCGGAAGCGCAGCCCGGTTGCGGAAAACAGCGCGTTGGCGACGGCCGGGGCGACCGCCGCAACGCCGAGTTCTCCGGGGTCGGCGGGATTCGCGTCGCTGTCGATGAAACCCACCTCGATCTCCGGGCAATCGGCGAGCAGCGGCAGGCCCAGCGTACCCAGCCGGCCGGTCAGCGGCAGGCCGTTGGCATAGTCCGTGCTCGACCCCAGCGTCAGGCCAAGGCCGAACACCAGCCCGCCTTCAATCTGCTGGCGGGCGATATCGAGATTGACGATGCGGCCGATGTCGGCGACCGCGCTGAGCTTGTCGACCCGCACCCCGGTCTCGTCGCGCCGGGCGGTGGCGATCACGGCGATGCGGCCTTCCCCGATCCGGTGACAGGCCAGCCCCTGCCCGCTGGCATCGACTCCCCCGCCCCAATTTGCCAGCGTCGCGGCCGCTTGCAGGCATGCGACCAGGCGCGGCTCATGGCCCAGCATGGCGATGCGGAACGACAGCGGCTCGAGCCGGCTGCGGTGCGCCAGCTCGTCGATGAAGCTCTCGTTGAAAAAGGCGGTGTAGCCATGGGCGTTGCCGCGCAGACGGGCGGTTGGCAGGCCAATCGTCACCGGCACCTGGTCGATCGCCATGTCGGCAATGGCATAGGGCGGAACCGCGCCTTCCATCGCCAGCGCGTCGCTCTCGCCGGCACTGTCGGCCATGGCGCTCCAGGCGGTCTGCCCGCCGAACAGCCGGCGGCCGAATTCCTGCGTGCTGGCTGGCATGGCGAGCCGGGCGCGCCAACCCGTGAGGTCGCCGGCGGGTGAGACTTTCGCCGCCATCACCGCAGCAACCGGGGTGCGCGGCCAGCCGACGAGGTGCTCTTGCCAGCGCGACCAGGTGAGCTGCACCGGCCGGCCGGTCTCGCGCGCGATCACTGCCGCCTCGATGGCGTGGTCGTGTTCAAGTCGCCGGTCGAAGCTGCCGCCCGCTGGCATCGGATAGAGCACGACGTCGCGCTCATTGACCCCGGCCGCATCGGCAGCCGCGCGGCGGGCTGCCTCGGGCGCCTGGGCGGCGAGCCAGAGTTCCAGCTTGCCGCCGGACAGCCTGGCGGTGGCGCTGGCGGTCTCCAGTGTAGCGTGCAGCGCCGGGGCGACATCATAGCGCAGGGCGAGCGCATAGGGCCGTGCGGCCAGATTATCGCTGTCGCCGCTGGCGTAATGCGTGACCGCCTCGCCGTGGTTCAGCCCTCTGTCCAGCGCCGCATCGATCTTCGTGCTTTCGGCGCGGTGCTTGACCTGGAACGTCGGAGCTATGGCCGCCAAGGCCCGTTCGGCCGCCCACCAGTCACGCGCCACCGCCGCCAGCCAGTGCTTGCCCTTGACCAGCGAGATCAGCCCGGAAATGCCTCTCGCCTTGGCCGCCTCGAAGCTCGCCAGCTCCGCCTCGCCGATCGGTCCGTGGCGGATCGCGGCATAAACCATGCCGGGCAGGCGGACGTCGCCGGCGAACAGGAAGCTGCCATCGACCTTGGCGGGCAAATCGAGGCGTGGGAATGCCAGCGGCGCGCCGGCGGGCGCACCGACCGGACGCTCGCGCGCCGGCGCCGGACGCAGGACCGGGGGATCGGGCGGATCAAAGCCGGCCGCATCAGCCGCCAGCTCGCCAAACGACAGGCGCCGGTTGCCGTGGCGGATGAAGCCGTCCGCCGCCTCGCATTCCTCCCAGCGAACATCCCAGCGTTCCGCCGCAGCCATGGCGAGCAGCGCCCGCACGCTTGCCGCCGCCGCGCGGGCTGGCTCTTCATAGGCAGCGAGCGATGTGCCGTCCGCAGTTGCCATGAAGCGATGGTCCTGTGCCCACCGGCGGGTGAGCGCTTTGCTGGTGCCGAGCGCCGAGGCCAGCGGCATCGCCTGCTCCGCCCAGCGCGCAGCGAGCGGGAGATTGACGTAATGCGCGCTGACCGGCGCCGGCTCAACCGCGATCTGCCGCCAGTCCGCCCCCAGCTCAACCGCGACGATCTGCGGGATCAGCGTGGTAATCCCCTGCCCCATTTCCAGCTGCGGCACCGCGACTGTAACGACACCGCGCTTGTCCAGCTTAATCCAGGCATCGAAGGCGATCTCGTCGCGCCCAGCCGTTAGCGGCAACGGGAATGTGCGCGGGCGCAGCAGATAGCCGAGCGCCAGCCCGCCGCCGGCAAGCGCACCGATTGCGAATTGCCTGCGGGTGACCTGCACCTAGGCTAGCCCGAATAGCACGCAAGACCCGTTGGATAGGACGAGACGAGCAGTCACTGATTGTCCAGCCATGTCCCGATCCGCCGCGCAATCGCCGCGAAGGCCTCCGCCTGCGGGCCATCGCGGGCGGCTGGCGGCTTGCCGGCGTCGCTGTCCTGGCGGATCGCGAGGTCCAGCGGGATACGGCCGAGGAAGGCGTGCCCCATCACGCCGGCCGCCGCTTCCACCCCGCCATGGCCGAATGGATCGCTGAACTCACCGCAATGCGGGCAGGCATAGCCAGCCATATTCTCGACCAGGCCGATCACCGGAATCCCGGCCTGTTCGAACAGCTGGATTGCCCTGGTCGCATCCATCAGCGCCAGATCCTGCGGGGTCGAAACGATTACCGCGCCGGCCGGCTTGAATCGCTGCATCATGGTCAGCTGAACGTCGCCGGTGCCGGGCGGCAGATCGACGATCAGCAGTTCGGTGTCGCCCCAATCGGCATCGATCAGCTGCGAGAGCGCATTGCCCGCCATTGGCCCGCGCCAGGCGATTGCCCGACCGGGCTCGACCAGATGGCCCATCGATAATACCGGCACGCCCCAAGGGCTCGGCACCGGCACCAGCTTCTTGTCGCGCGCTTCCGGCCGCTTGCCTTCATTGGCGAGCAGCCGCGGCAGCGACGGCCCGTAGATATCGGCATCGACCAGGCCCACTTTGCGCCCCGCCCGCGCCAGCGCAACGGCAAGATTGGCCGACAACGTGGACTTTCCGACGCCGCCCTTGCCCGAGCCGACCGCGACAATGCGCGGGCGCCCGCCGCTGCCGACCGTCGCACCGCCGCGCTCCGCCGTCATCGCGACGCGCACCTCGGACACACCCGGCTGGCGCGCCAAATTTTCCCTCACCGCCGCCTCCAGCCCCTCGCGCTCGATCCGGTCGAGGCCGGCGACATCGAGCACCAGCGAGGCGACTCCATCAGTAATGCGCAGCGATTCCAGGCGGCTCTTCGCCAGCGGCGGCAGCGCCTCCTGAAGTCGGTCGCTGGCGCTGGACTGGCTCATTTTGGCTCCTGAAGATAGTTCCGGCCCGCACGTTTCCGCGGATTCCATAGCGGAAATCCGGAAAGCCATTTTTCGCACCGCCCCCTAGCAGGGAAAAAGCGATGGGGGGCACTGTTTTTGTTGCTTGCGCGTTCCTATAAGGGTGCGCATGAAAACTATAGGCGATGCGATAGCGCGCGGGGTACTTGCCATGGCAGGCCGGCGCAGCCCTTGGGGCGGGGGAAACAAGGGCGGAACGGAAGACGGCGGCGAAAGCGGCGAGGCCGATGGCGATGCGCCCGGGCCGCGCGATCCTTCACCAGGCCCGCGCAACCCGTGGCTACCGTCCGGCGATCAGCCGCCACCGCGCCGTTCGGCCAATATCGAAGATATCTTCCGCGCCGGCAAGCCGCGCATGCGGCGCGGCGGCGGTGGCGGTGGCGGCGGTCCTGGTGGCGGTTTTCCGAACATCCCCCGGCGTCCCGACGGCAAGAGCTGGTTGCCACTGATCTTTGGCGGCATTGCCATCCTGTGGCTGTTCTTCACCACCGCGCATATGGTCGGCCCGAAGGAGCAGGGTATCGTCGCCACCTTCGGCAAATATTCGCGGACCATCGGCCCGGGTGTCTCGCTCACCCTTCCCTGGCCCTTCCAGTCAGTGGACATTACCGATGTCACATCGATCCGGCGTGATTCTATTCCCGATGGCGAATCCGAAAAACTGATGCTGACCAGCGACAAGAACCTTGTCGATCTCAGCTATCTGGTGCGCTGGACGATCAAGGATCTGCAATTATACAAATTTCGGCTCGATAATCCCGATACGACCATAACCGAAGTGGCCGAGGCGGCAATGCGCGCCACGGTCGCCGAAGTGCCGCTCAACGCTGTCATCGGCGGGACCGGGCGGGGGCAGATCGAGCAGAATGTGCGAACCAGAATGCAGACGGTGCTCAATGCCTATCGCGCCGGCGTGATGATCCAGGGCGTTGAGCTTAAAAAGGCCGATCCGCCCGAAAAGGTCGTCTCCGCCTTCCAGAATGTCAACGTCGCCCAGCAGCAGGCGGAGCGCTTCCAGACCGAAGCCAGGGCTTGGGCCAGCCAGATCGTTGCCATTGCCCAGGGCGAGGCGGCGGCATTCGACAAGGTCTATGGCCAGTACAAGCTGGCGCCCGATGTCACCAAACGACGGCTGTATTATGAAACAATGGAGCGGGTACTGCGCAACAATGACAAGGTCATCGTCGAATCGAACGGCGTCACACCGTATTTGCCGCTGCAGGAACTGCGCCGCCGAGCGCCGCCTGCGGCAACGCCGACACCCGCAGCCACAACGGGAGGCCAGTGATGCTGCGCACATTGTGGCAGGATAACCGCCCGAGCATCATCGCGCTAGCCGCGCTGGCGCTGGTTGCATTTTCGAGCCTGGTCGTCGTGCCTGAAACCGAGCAGGCGGTGGTGGTACGGCTCGGCGATCCCGCGCGGGTCATCAACCGCTTCCGGCCTGACATCCCATTTGGCGAGACCGGGGCGGGACTCAGCTGGCGGATTCCATTCTTCGAACGGCTGGTGCGGATCGACAAGCGCATCCTGTCAGTCGACATGCAGCCGCAGGAAGTGCTGTCTACCGATCAGCTGCGGCTGGTGGTCGATGCCTACGCCCGGTTCCGCATCATCGATCCGGTCAAGATGGTGCGCACCGCCGGCACCAGCGACCGGGTCGAGGAGCAGCTCCAGCCGATCCTCACCTCAGTGCTGCGTCAGGAGCTTGGCAAGCGCACCTTCCAGTCGCTGCTGACCGCCGACCGCGGCGCGGCGATGCTCAATATCCGCCGAAACCTCGATCGCGAGGCGCGCGAATACGGCGCCCAGGTGATCGATGTGCGGATCAAGCGAGCAGATCTTCCGGCGGGCGCACAGGAGAGCACCTTCGCCCGCATGCAGGCCACCCGCGAGCAGGAAGCGACGACGATCCGGGCCGAGGGCCAGCGTAACGCACAGATCATCCGCGCCGAGGCCGAGGCGCGGGCGGCCAGCATCTATGCCACCGCGTTCAACAAGGACGCGCAGTTCTACGATTTCTACCGGGCGATGAAGAGCTATGACACGACCTTCGCCGATCCCGAGAACAAGTCGTCCAGCACCATCATCCTTTCGCCAGAAAATGACTATTTGCGCCAATTCAAGGGTCGCTGAACAGCAATTAACGCCGGGCATTCAATTCCCGTTAAGGCTTGGAAGCTTGAATCGGGGTACTTAAATGAACGCGCGGTCTCGCGCTGTATTGAAGGAAGCTAAAGGACGTGAAGCCCGTGCGATATGCTTATGGAGTCACCGCCGCCCTGCTGCTGGGCGGAGCCGCCCTGTCCCTCACCACCGGCATCCCCGCCGGCGCTCAGGTTGCGCAGAACGATTCGCAACAGATGCAGTCGGTTGTCCCGCGCGCCGGCGCGCCGGCGAGCTTTGCCGATCTGACCCAGCAACTGCAGCCCGCCGTCATCAATATTTCCACGCGGCAGCGCGTGCGCGTGGCGAGCGCCAACCCCTTCGCCGGCACACCGTTCGAAGAGCTGTTTGGCGGCGGCGCCGGTCAAAGCCAGGGCCCGCAAACACGGGAAGCCCAGTCGCTCGGCTCCGGCTTCATCATTTCCCCTGACGGCTACGTGGTCACCAACAACCACGTCATCACCGCCGAAGGCCAGGGTGAGGTCGAATCGATCACCGTGACGATGCCCGACGGCACCGAGTATCCGGCCAAACTGATCGGTCGCGACGCCGCATCCGATCTCGCTGTGCTCAAGATCACCTCGACCAGGCCCCTGCCATTCGTCCGCTTCGGCGATTCGCGCAGCGCCCGGGTTGGCGACTGGGTGATCGCCATCGGTAATCCCTTCGGCCTTGGCGGCTCCGTCACCTCGGGCATCATCTCGGCGGTCTACCGGAACACGGGCAGCGGCTCGGCCTATGACCGCTACCTGCAAACCGATGCCTCGATCAACCGCGGCAATTCGGGTGGTCCGATGTTTGACATGAAGGGGCAGGTGATCGGCATTAACAACGCGATCTTCTCGCCGACCGGCGGCAGCGTCGGTATCGGTTTCGCCATCCCCGCAGACATCGCTGCGCCGATCGTCGAACGTCTGCGCGCCGGCCAGGTGATCGAGCGCGGCTATCTTGGAGTGCGCATCCAGCCGCTGAGCGAAGATCTGGCCGATTCGGTCGGCGTTCCGCACAACCGCGGCGAATTCGTCCAGACCGTCGAGCCGGGCAAGCCGGCCGCCCTCGCAGGAATCCAGTCGGGCGACGTCGTCCTCAAGGTCGCCGGTAAGGAGGTTGGCCGCGATCAGACTTTATCCTATATCGTCGCCAATATCGCGCCGGGTGCCCGCATTCCGATCGAGTTCATCCGCGACGGCCGCCGCATGACGGTGACCGCTACGGTCGGCAAGCGTCCGAGCGAAGAGGAGCTCGCCCAGCAGACTTTCGACCCCAAGCCCAACCAGCCGGATGACCCGTTCAACACCCGCACGCCGCAGCGTGAGGGCGAAGGCCTGTCGGAGCGGGCGCTTGGCTTGTCGATGCTGCCCCTAACGCCGCAGATCGCCCGTCAGCTCGGCTTTAGCGAGGATACCAAGGGGCTGGTGATCAACGCGGTCGATCCTTCGTCGGATTCGGGCACCAAGGGGCTACAGCGCGGCGATGTCGTGCTTTCGGCCAATTACCAGACGATCACCACCGTGGCCGGTCTGGAACAGGCACTCCGTGCCGCGAAGTCCGCCAACCGGGCTGCCCTGCTGCTCCGCGTCCAGCGGCGCGGCCAGCCAGCGACCTATGTGCCGGTGCGGTTGCGCTGAAG